>JBCCOX010000062.1:0-13286 GCA_039025155.1 Deinococcota bacterium
CAACAATGAGCTTAGAGCTAAAAAATCTCATCAATATGGTGTATACAAATAGCAGTTATACGAGATTCTGTTACAGATGATTGATGTTGGCTACTGCACTCAAGCAGGAGAGAAGGGGCGAAAGGGGGATAGGGAGATTTCGGCAGATGCATCCTCTCCTCAAGTCACCTCATGTGTCACTACATCGTGGGATTACTAAAATTAAGTTGACTCGAGGATGTTGGAGCCGTTAAGCCTACCAATAGGTGTTTATGCTGGCGAAAAGCGTGCAATGAGTAAGCGCCAGAAGGCTGCCAGTGAAGCAATCTGACTGTGAGGTAAACGCCCCACTGTAGGTAGCCATAAGTTGTTGTTTTGCCAGTCGCTACCCATGTATAAAAGTGCGCCTTGCCCGTCGGCAATAGTGAGACTGAGTCCTTGGCTGTTGAGCACGTTGGGCATGCTAGCCAGGTCAAACGGGCTAGTTTGGCTTGAGACAATACTGGGCAGCGGCAAACTCACTTGCCGCAAAATAAACAAGTCTTTGGCACGCGCTAGGCGTAGTTCTAGGTGTTTCCCAGTGGCCCGTAAAACAGCTTTGTGACCAGCTAGGTCTAGCTCGAGGTCAGCCTCGATCGCTAAACTCATGAGCCGGAAGTGTAGCTAGCCAGAGGTTTCATCGGTGGTAATCCGCACTGTGCCGTTAAGCTTCCAGACGGCAAACGGTGCGTTTTCGCCGGTTTCTCTGGGCACTTGCACGACCATGTCCTTAAATTCATAGTTAATCGCTGCACCCCGCCCAGTTAGTCGTTCGTACAAGGCCATACCAATGTCTACAAAGGTCGTTTGCTCTGTGGCTACCATTTTGCTTGCTTCGCTGGTCATGGTGAATGCTCCTTTGACACCTCTAGGGTCATGAACTTAAGACTAGTCTGATATCACACGTTGATGACTTATTTACAAGCTAACCGTTTATCAGCTTTAAGAATGTACCTTGTGTCATGCTCTGGGGCGGTGAAGCGACTGATATGAAGCTGTCATACTATTAGAGCGACATCCGTAAACATTGAGCTATAAACTGAGTTGGTTGATTGGTACTCGCGCTGCTCGGTAAGTATGGAGCTAGCTCCATACTTACGGCTAACGCTATAGCAGCTACTGTTGTACTACGGCTGATTTATGATAGTCCTCAGCGCGCTTGCCGATGGCCCGTATCATACTTGGAAACACGAGCAGGTGCAGCGGGTAAATAGCCCACCAATACAACACACCAAGCAAGCCCTTGGGTTCAAAAAAGGCGGTTTGGGTGACTTCGCTGCCGTTAGCAGCAGGTTGTACGTCAAACCGTAACCACGCTTGGCCGGGCACTTTCATCTCGGCGTGGAGCTGTAAAAACGAACCCTCCTCAACATCTTCAACCCGCCAAAAGTCAAGGGCATCGCCGGGCAATAAGCTGTTTGGGTCGCGCCGCCCGCGCCGCATGCCGACGCCGCCGATGAGTCGGTCGAGCAGACCGCGTATCTGCCAGAGCCAATTAAAACTGTACCAACCTTCGTCGCCGCCAATGCGCACGACGGCCTTAAATAGGTACTCGGGTGGAATCTTAAACTGACGAATACGCTTATCAATGAGCATCCCTTGAGTGTCTTGTAAACGCTGCTGCTCGAGCTTTTGGGCTGCTGGCGTGCCTCTGGGTACAGCGGCTAGCGACCCACTCCAGAGGGTTTCGACAGCACCTTGGGCGTTGCGTTTGAGGGCGAGTTCAACAGCGCGTTGGTAGCTCAAGTTTTCAACTGTAAACGCCCCAGCGGGTTCAGGATGGTGAACGATGACCTCACTACCGAGACCCTGAATAAGCGGTCTGGCAATGGCTGCCGGAATAGGCGTGACGATGTTCACCCAGTAAGACGATAACTGCGGGCTGAGGACTTTGGTGCCAAACATGCGCCGGGTAAGGCCGCGCGCTTTGGCGTAGCCCAGCATCATCTCGCGGTAGGTGAGCACTTCGGGACCGCCAATTTCGATAATGGCATGCCCGTCAGGACGGTGTTCCGGAGCTTGGAGTAAGTAGCTTAGAACGTCCCGCACGGCAATGGGTTGAATGCGGGTATTCACCCACTTGGGTGTAACCATAACCGGCAAGCGCTCAGTGAGATAGCGGATCATCTCGAAGCTCAAACTGCCAGAACCCACAATAATCGCGGCGCGAAATTCGGTAACTGGAATACCCGTAGACGCTAGCACACGTCCAGTTTCTTGGCGCGATTCCAAGTGGCTCGAGATACCCCTACTGGCATCACCCAAGCCGCCTAAGTAAATGATGTGCTTAACGCCAGCGCGCTTGGCCGCATTTGCAAAGTTAGCTGCAGCTTGTTTGTCGCGGTCTTCAAAGCCTTTAGCAGACGCACCCATAGAGTGAATCAGATAATAAGCAACATCAATATTTGTAAGAGGAGCTTCTAAGTTGTCATTGGAAAGTACATCGGCTTGGGCAACATCAACATCGTGAACCCATGTTTTGCCGGATTCGCCTACCGCCAAAAAACGGGTTTTGTCTCGCACTAAAGTGCGTACGTGGGTAGTTTTGGGGGTGTGCTCGAGCAAACGTGGCAATAAGCGCCCACCAATGTACCCCGTTGCGCCAGTTACAAGGATATTCATGTCAAGAGTTTGCACTTTAAGCATGATATTTACTAGGACACATCACCCAATGGCGCACTGGCAAAGTGATGTGTTATCAATGTCAACACCCTGAACGCCCATGTCCAATACTTCAACACGAAAGCGCACTGGCAAAGTGATGTGTCATCAATGTCAACTTTCAAGGTCTCAACGCTAGAAGCCTCAATACCAATAACCTGAGTGCTAAAAACTCCCATAGTAAAACCCCGTCAACGTACAGCGTCACCTGGTAATCACCCCTTAAGGCTGCTTCTTCCGACCTGACCTGGTTCGGGGGTTACCACCGCGCTATTGACGGGGCTTGAGTCAATTTAGCATATTTAGATGTTTTGCCTACAGTTTTGTAACACTTTGACGTGTTTGCGTCTACATAGTGTCGACAAACTTGTGACTTAACTACGAGGTATGTACGCAAAGTATTCTTGTAGCTTTCTATCCCACCAAGATGCTTTCTAAGCAGCATCGAAATCACCCGGCCTAGCGTAGCGTCGTCCGCCTAAAAATAAGGCTGAGCCCAAGTAGCATCAGCAAGATGTTACCTGCCCACATGCCCATCCACACGGGAATAGCCCCAGCTTGTGCCAGCAGTTGTCCGAGGGCAAGTAGTAACGACCAGAGAAGCGTTACCGTAAGTGACAGGCCGAAGGCAACGCTGCGGCTTCTGGCATAAAGCACGGCAAGAGGTAAGGCCATGACGAGCAAGGTAAAGTTGGCAAAGGGTTCTGCTAGTTTGCGGTGAAACATAACCGCGGCATTACGTTGTTCTTGGCGGGTTCCAACGGTGATATAGGCATCTTGAAAGGCATCTCTAAGTGAGCGGGTGTCTTCAAAACCACCACGGCTAAAGCGGGTGATGATGGCTTCTAAACCTTCTGAGGTGGTGATGGTGAGGCTTTGATCTGGGTCGCTAGGTTGATTGGCAACGCGCAAGAGCGACCTCAAAATAGCATCACTATCTTGAGGGGCATCTTCTGAATCATGTAAACTCTCGAGGTCTAGGACGTAGAGTTGGTAACCAAATAGCTCGAGCCCATCAGGATTTACAATCGCCCGTTCTGCAAAAAGTACCGTGAGGGTGTGATCTTGCCAAGACTCCAAGCGCACGCCATAAATTTCTTCTTTGTCACGGTCAATTCCATCAAAAAATAGACGGTAGTTGTCTACAGGAATATCTCGCTCTAACAATCTAAACAGCCCGTTACCCCCGCTGGTAAGTTCCCACCAAAGCGTGCCCACGCGGGCGTTGGTTGTAGGAATGACAAACTCGCTAAGGAGTAGCGACGCACCTGCCGAGATAAGCCCAACGACTAAAAACAGCCGGATGAGCCTACGCATAGCAATGCCACCAGCTTGCCAAGCTAGCAGTTCGTTGCTCTGAGCTAACCTGCCAAAGGTGAGCAGTACAGCCAGCAGCAATGCCACCGGAAGGGTTTGCGGAATGGCGGCTGGAATTTGTAAACCTAGCCAATAACAAAGTTGCACAAATGGCACGCCAACAATCCACTGTAAGCGCGGCAAGGTGGCACTCAGAATGACCATGCTGGTGTAAAGCAGCACGCCTAACCCAAACGCGGGCAAGCTAGCACGCAACAAATAACGGTCAAGTCGGCTCATGCGTAGGGTCTATGCTAACCGATGAAAGCTGCTTAGCCACGTTTTATGAAGGGCTAATTTTAGCTTACTTGCGCCTGCGTGTAGTGCCCAAAAGTATGACGCATCAAGATATGTGTGTCTGATAGCGGGTTGAGGCTACAAATGGAGGTGAATCATAGCTGCTAGATGGCGTCACTTCATGAATGTGTGTAGGCGTGTAAGGGTTAAATCACTTTGAGATACCCTTAGCTTACCCGCCTACAGGTCCAAAAATTGTCCCCCGCATCTCCATAGGTTGGGCGAGTAGCACAAGACCGATAGCTGTAAACACCAGCACATAAATGAGCATGGGCCACATGGCGATGACGCCGCGCTCGAGCCCGTAATCTCGCAAGCTAATCTTCACCGTGACCCACATGGCTAGAAGTCCATACAACCCAGTAATACCTGCTGTAATAGGAAATAACCACGCATTTGGCACCATCCGCGCTAAGCGCCAATTTGGGTCGAGGTTGGCCCCCCGATACCAAAAAAAGTGCTCAAAGACTGGGAAAATGCTCAGCGCACCCGTTAAAAAGTGAAACAAATAGTGGGCTGTCCAAAAGCCAAAGCCAAGCGCCACCACAACATACCCCCAACGCAAGACGGCCTCAGTTAAGCTGTTTTGTTGCTGCTCTGAATGCTGTGTACCTTTGCCTAAAACATCCGCCAAGTGAGCTGCTCCTAGCGTGATACTTAACCCAATGATGGTGACGATAGCAAAGAGTAGTCCTAGTAAGAGCGCTTCGTTATGGGTATTTAGAGTGTCAGCAAGCCACTCCGCAAAGGCAAAAAAGGGCGTAATCATGGCAAGGGCGTTGAGCAATCCCCAGAAGGTTAAGCAGATGGCCATGACCATAAGCGCAAATTTACCGCGCTGCTGCCCCTTTGTTGACCATGGTTTGTGGGTCCACTCCCACAAAGGACTCCGCACGGTGAGTGCTACGTTGTCATAGGGGCAGGCCCGCAAGCAGTTAAAACAGAGCGTACAGTCCATGTTGGACTGCATGGTGGGTACAAATAGATTGGTCTCGCAGCCAGGAAAGTTGCCGTTGCCATTGGGGTTGACAACCTCAGCTAAAGGGATAAAGGCAGATTGAGGTACGTTCGCTGCTGCTTGCTCAGATGTGCTTGTGTGACGCCCGTGCAAACAGGGTTTGTCTTTACACGTCCTGCAGACATCGTGATTAACGGCAGTAATCTGCGTAGGGGAGGCGCTAGCAAACATAAAATTAAACTGACCCAGCGGACACAAATATTTACAGAATGTACCTTTAGGAAAAAGTGTGTCAACCAGTAGCGCCGTGCCAAAATAGCCCACGACAAGCCACGCGGTAAGCCACGGACTTGCCCACAGGTCGAAGTACTCATACGAAAAGAAAAACAGTAACAAGATAATGGTGGCGAGGTATTTGTTTTTGAGCGGTTTGGGGTAGCGTAGTTTGAAGGTGAGGATGCGCTCCACCCTCACTGACACATGGCGCGTAAGCATGAGCGGGCAAGCAGCACAAAACGCATTGCCAAACACAGCTAGTGCAATAACAACTAAGCCTCGATAATGTAGCCACACACTTGTCGTTGCCACGTTGCGAGGTGCTAGCTGTCTGCCTGTAAAGCCATCAACAATGGCCATAAGCGCAAGCAGTAAAAGCGGGAGTTGAAAGACAAGGCGGCTGTACTTCCAGCGCATAAAACGTCGCAAGCCCAGTAGCTGCAAGAGGTCTGGGCCCCTTGGTTGCTGAACAATAGGTGTGTACGTTGGTAATGGCGTGCGATTAGCTGTGCGCGCCTTGGGTACATGAATCAATCTGAGGACTCCTCAAACAACATCGAGAGCTCTTGATGGATTGCCGGTCGCCGGGACGTTCATCAGCGCCAACACAAGATGTATTGAAGCTCGGTGTATAGCTAAAATTACCGAGGTATAAACGGGTTGCTGTAACGCTCATCCGTCACAAACGATTCGTCGGTAAGGGCATGTAAAAAGTCTAAAAGGCCTTGGCGTTCTTCATCGTTAAGGCTAAAGCCTTGTACAAACCCGTCTTTGTGAGGGTTTAAGCGGCCGTCGCCAGCGTACTCGCCGTCTTCAATGACGCGCCCAGCGTTTTCGTAAAAGCTAACAACCTCTTCTAAGCTCCGGGCGCTGCCGTCGTGGAAATAAGGTGCGGTAAGTGCCACATTCCGCAAGGATGGTGCACGGAATTTACCCATGTCGCTTGGGTCGCCGGTGTGTTCAAACAGGCCGGTGTTGGGGTGCGGGTAGCCGCCTTCGCCGTCGATGTTGTAGAGCCCAGTGTTGTGAAAGGGGCGCTCGGCAAAGGCGAGGTTGGCGTGGTTGAGTGACTGTGTGAAGTTAAAACTGCCGTGACAATGGTGGCACTCGAGCCGCTCTGACAAAAACAAGTTCATACCTAGCCGGGCTGACGCGCTCATCGCCTCGCGGTTGCCGCCGTAGACAAACTGGTCGTAGGGGCTGCTACCGGAAATCATGCTGCGCACAAACGACGCTAGCGCGTTTACGATGTTGTCAATACCTACCGGAGTTTCATCGTCTGGGTAAGCGTAGGCAAAAAAGTCAGCGTAAAACGGATCGCTGGCGAAGCGCTCTAGAATGTCATCTTCCAAGCCACTCATGCCAAGTTCAACTGGAAACTCGCCGAACATGGGCACTAAAATTTGTTTCTCGAGCGTCACCAGTGTTGGGTTTGACCACGTTTGCGTGCCGTTGTAGACGGCATTGGCTAAATGCATGGAGTTGCGTGAGTGAATTTCCCCAGTTGACCCCACGGGAACGCTGCGCCCATCTGCAAAGGCAAACGCTTGAATATGACAGCCCGAGCAAGACATAGTGCCATTACCCGAAAGGCGCGTGTCGTAAAACAAATAGCGTCCAAGCTCGACCTTAGCCTCGGTCATGGGGTTGTAGTTAAAAACTTTTGGCGGTGGGAAGCCAGCAGGCAAGTTCCATGTGTAATCTTGATTATCCAGTTCAAAAATACCAAGTGTGTCCGCGTCAAGGTTGGTGGTAGTGACAAAGTTGAGACTGGCTGCCTCAGTTGCTATGTTGCCATCAGTTAAAATTCCATCTTGCGCTACCGACACCAGTTGGCTGCCAAAGGCAGTGAGCAACATCAGCGTCACAGCGCTTACAAAAAGCCAGCTTATGTGTTTTAGAGTGGGGGACTGCATGCAAATATCCTTTACCTAGAAAAGATTTATACAAAATCCGGTTGATTCCTTCGGGAATCAACCCCTGCCGGAGCAGGTAAGATACACTACGAAATCCGCGCTGGACGAGATGATGCCTTTAGGCATTATTCGGGATATAAGCGGATTTCGTATTAGATATCCAAACGTGAAAATGAGAGTGTCATCAGCAGTTAGAACTCAGAAGGTGATGTTAGTGTCATCAGCCTGAATTGTGTGTCCTGATAAAAAAGTATTTCTTAGTTTAATGCAAAGGACTTCAGGTGTCTGTGGGGGCTGTCAGGATGGCTCGAGCAACTTGGCGAGGTGGGCGTGATGCTCGAGCCCACCTCAACCTAAACCCTACTCCGCCTTAAACAAAAGCTGCCCGCTGCACACGCCGCCTTCACAAAGCCCAGTTTCTTGCGACAGATCAAAGCCTTGCAAAAAGAGTGCGTTACAGTCGGGGTCAGCCGGGCCGGACATGCACCCGGGAGGGGCAAGCTCTAGGGACTGACCTACGTCAGACGCGCTTAAAAGTGAGCCAATATCTGCCACGATGATATTTTCAGCCGGATTAAAGTCATCTAGCTGAACGGTTACGCGGTTGGGGCGCATGCAGGCTTCTGCTGGGGGCATCACCGCTTCGTCGGCCATGCAGCCTGTGCTACCTAGGTGTAAAAACCACGCAGGCGCGTCGTCACCAGCACCTGCGCCGACCATATCAATGCGGGCAAACTTGTAGCCGCCGCGCCAGTTCCACCACATGGGCGTCACATTAAGTGGCGAGGGTGCAGTGGCGGCATCAATATGGTTGAGGTCTTCAGGCACGCCAAGGTCAAACACCAGCGCGGTGTAGTCACCCGCAGCTACGCTGGCGGTCACAGTTGCGTTCATGGCGCTGTTGCCGTTACAAAGTCCAGAGGCATCTTCAAAGTCTAAAAGTGCTACGTTGTCGGTCTGCCAAATGCCGTCTTGAGTTAGCTCGAGCATCACCATGTCGCCGTCTGCTGTGAGCATCCCTAAATTAGACACATAAAACCGCAAATCTGTAAATTCAATAGATGCGCCAGTTGTGCCGACGCCTTCGTAAGTCACACCACAAGAGGCAAGTTCGTCGTTGACTCGAGCGTCAAAGGTGAGGGTGACATCGTCCATTTGTGCATGAGCCAAGTTAAGAATAGCTGTAAGTGCAACACCCATAATCAAAGACAAGCTTTTCATAGATGTAACCTTTCGTGATTAAAATTAAGATGTGTTTTGCGTCAGGTAATTCATAAGATTATTCATGAGGCATGGGCTGTGTGGATAAAACGCCCGTTGCTGCCAACACGGTGACTAAAAGCACAGCTTCGTAGCGAAGTGCGCGGATGAGCGGGTGATGGGTAGAAGATGTTTCAGGGGCGTCAAAACTCAAAGACTGCTGACGCTGAAACGCAGGCAAAAAAATCCAGCGGTTAGCGGCTGCAATCATCAGTGTGATGAGTACAAGCCCCACTTTGACAAGGAGTGCCCAGCCATATGAGGTTGTTACCAGCGTGTTAACGCGGCTAACGTGCAACCTTGCCGATAAGATGCCTGTGAGCATTAGTACTGTGACAGCACCAAGCCCAAGCTGAGATAAGCGGTTCATGCCTGTTAAAACGAGGTTGTGAGGCGCTGAGGTTTTTGAAGCTGAGGTCTTTGTAGTTGTTGAGGTCTTTGTAGTTGAGGGTATCAACGTTGTGGGCATAATCACAAACATCACCAACCCGCCTGCCCAACTTGCTGCCGCCATAAAATGTAACCAGTCGAGGGCAATTTCAGGACGGCCGCCCATAGCTGCAGCGTGGCTGATGGCGCTGAAGGTGAGTAAAACGAGACTGGCTGATATTCCCATCACAAACGCACTGACAGCTCGAGGCAGGCGCGTTATTGACAAAAAGATCGCCAGACCCAACGTCGCGCCTAAACGCCACCAAAGTGCTAGCCCATGACGGGTGTTTTGCAGGTAGTTCCAAACAAGCTCGGCGTTTGCATACCCCAAAATTGACCTGATGGTGACGACAACATCCAACGCGCTAGCTGCCAAAAGAAGTATTGCAAACAGCCACGTGAAGATCATCTGTCCTCGGTTGTGGTGCGCACTGGGAAACAAGTATGTACGCAGGACAACGAGGCCAACAAGTCCAACCGCACTTGTGAGCATGATTGTTTTGAGGGTTGCGTTAAGCCACATCATCAAAAAAACACATCATCAAAAAACCGCATCGTTAAGAAACGTTCGTGAGTATGAGGAGTTACTCGGTGGAAGCTTGCACTACAAAGGTTATAAAGTCTTGGCTGGTGTGGGTATCTACTGACAAAATGCGCCACATGAGCGCGTAAGCACCGGGCTCGAGCGGGGGTAGCTCGAGCACAACCTCAGCGTTTTGATCTTCAGTGACGAGTGTTGTCTCAATCACTGAGTCTAAACCTAGGTTAAAGTGTGTCGTCATCAAGCCGTTAGCTATTGCAGCTAAAGCGTCTGAATCAGCATCTTCAGGAACATCAACTGGATGTAACTCAAACACACTAAACATGGTTTCAACAGCCTCACCAAAGGTCAAGACAAGTTGCTCAGGCGCGTCTACGGTTGCGCCATTTTCTGGTGTTGAGGTTTCTAAAAACGCATGTGCAAATACGCTTTGACCACTAATGAGAAGTATCAAAGATAGTAAGAGTTTACTCACCTAAAACCTCAACCTCAAAACTTGCACGTTCATTGATGCCGCCCTCGAGCAAGACATCTAGTTGCCACATGCCCGTCATCAAAAACTCAATGGGCGTACTGTTGGACACAGGCTCAAACGAGTCGGTTACAAAGTCGTCAAAGTGGCGGTGCTCGAGTTCCAGCACGTCGTCGTCTGTCATGTGAGTCATGCCAACCATTTCGCGTTGCACGGTGTAACGTTTGTGGATGTTATCACCGCCTGCAAACGCAGTCACAAACACTTCGCTGCGGCCAGAACTGCCCAGTGCTGGGGCGGGCGCAAATACCACGCGAATGTCGCTACCTTGGTCGGTTGTGCCCCCGTACATGCTTATAGGCGTTGTCATGGCATCACTGGCGAGCGTCCAAATGCCGTCTGCAAAGTCGAAGGTGATGAGGCTGCTCGAGCAGTCAACCATATTGCCCTCATAGCTCGTACCTGTGGGACTCGTAAGGGTGAGGCTAGCTGGATTAGCACACTCACTTTGAACAAGTAACTGACTTGTGCCAGTGGCATCAATCAACGGAGAGATGGTGTACATCATGCCGTCTGCCATTACCATATTGGCGCGTTCACCAGCGTGATCGCCGTGACTCATGTCGTGGTTGTGTTCGTGGTCATCCCCATGTTCATGACTGTCGTGGTCATGGCTGTGATCGTCATGCTCGTCATGACTGTGATCGTGGTCATGGGCGTCACCGTGATCGTGACTGTGGTCATCGTGATCATGCTCGTCATGACTGTGATCATCGTGATCATGCTCGTCATGACTATGGTCATGGTCGCTACTTGCTTGAGCAAGCAAAGGCGTTGTGTGAGGTGCGTGTTGTGCAAGGGATAATCCAAGCAGCAACACACATGTTGCCAAAATATATCGGTACACTGCGTTCCTCCGTAAAACGGTTAGAAGACGATATGCAGCTTATGCAGTTATCGACAAGTTGCAAATGCGCAATAACTTGATGAAAATATGTTGGAAATGTATACGAGCGGGTGTAAAGGATGTGGCTCGAGTGCAGCCTCAAATCATCTACCAAAATAGAATGATGCTAGCTACTCCTAAGCGCATGACCCCGCAGCCTCGCGGTTTTATATCGTTGTAAGTAGGGGAGAAAGTACACACGCAGGTGGTGACCGACACCTCAGGGTTTGAGGTGTGAGGATACCTGTGTAAAGCAGGGCCGGCAGTACCAGCAAACCCACAAATGGCAAGCTGACCGGGACAACATCAATCACAGCGCTTACTGCCGTGTGACCTAAAACAGTTGTCAGCGGGTGAACGTGTTCAGGCGTGTTGTCGGGGTGTTCGTGGGCAAAATCTGGGTGCGTTGCCAGTAGTGGCGCAGCAAACAACGCCGAGGTTAGGAGCATCGCCAAGTAGGTTGTTAAAAATACACGACGCGCAACCAAGTGCGTTACTTGGCTAGGTTTGGTCTGGTGGGTCGTGTGATGGCGTGATGTCCTGTTCATGGTGTTTAGCTTAATGGTATTTAGCCTAAAATATTCAAATTGTTACCGTCAATGTCGTCGTGGTAAGTGGCAAGCAAATACCCAACCACACCGCTGATGCTAAAGACTTGAATGTGGGACTGATGAGACTTAGCTAAAGGTTGAGAGCCTATTTTATCGTCCCGGTACTGTAAGCGACAGTACGTCACTTGCTGTGCGTCCGTCTGGCAAGGTGATATCTGCGGTAATGAACCAATCGCCGGACATAGTGAACGCAAAGTCTTGGGTTTCATAGAGGCCGGGTTCAGTTTGAGGGGCATCTGCAAAGACAGGCTCCATGCCTGCATGGGTCATGTCGCCGGTGATTTGCACGGTGGCGTCCTCAACGGCTTGGTTTTCTTGCAGAATGTAGACCCGCACTTGTTGCTCGCCCACTTGCGGCTCGCCAATGACCTCGGTTAACACGCGAATGTCTTCGGGGAGGCTGCTTTGATTGGCTCGAGCATCACTGCCGCGCACCACGTCTGCATTGTCTGGCGGGCGGCAAGACACTAAGAGCAACATGATTAAGACAAAAAATCGCATTAGATTACAGACTAGCATGCGCGGCTTAAGAACAAATGTCCCGGCGAGTTGTGGTGATGTCGTCAATGCATGTTGGTAATTGGCAGGCGTGATTCGTTGGCTAAAACTTCATGTCAGCTTTACGGTGTGATATGCCCGAGCGACAGAATGTGAGCTAGCAAGTATCCTCGAGCCTATCTGAATGACTGCTGATACTCCAGCGACCGATGAGTATTAGCAAGCTAAGCACATGACAAGAGAATGAAGTCAAGGAGAAGGTTTATGAAACGACACCACATCATTATTGGGTTACTGCTGAGTTTAGTTGGCGTTGCGAGCGCCCAAAATTTTCGAGGCTTAAATTGGACGTTAACCAAAGCGCAAGTGCTCGAGCAAGAAATAGGCTTTAACTTTGTCGGCGAGGTAGACAGCATCAGCGAAGCTGGTATAGATGTGATTTTTGCGGGTGAACTGGCTGACCTTGACACTCGGCTTATCTACTTTTTTGATGCTAGCGGCGCACTGTATCGGGTGGCGTATGGCTTTACCCAGGTGCGTCCAGATATAGATACCTACCTCGCAGATTTTGACCGCGTCAGAAACATTTTAGAAGCGAGCTACGGGACGCCAGCGGTCACAGATACGTGGCAAAGTGAAGGTTATTTTAGCTACACTTGGGAAACGGCAGATACAATCATGATTCACGCGCTACTGCGGACTGAAACAGGTGTGGGTCACGCCATTGATCTGGTTAAAAAATAAATTTGCTGATGATCTTTAGGTGACGGTACATCGGTCACATCTTTACATCCAATTAACGTCAACAAACACCGCCATAATAGTGTGGACGGTGTTCTTTATTTTCATAGAAACTTGCTCTAAACTTGAGGCTGACATCATCAGTTAATACTTTGAAGTAAGGAGACAGTATGCAGCTTCAGCACAACTCAACATCGTTAACACGTGGGATAGGACAACGTGGGATAGAACATGGGCACATCATGTGTAGATTTTGGCTTCTCTTGATGATTTGTTTGCTGAGTACTCGTGTCTGGGCCTTTC
>JBCCOX010000063.1:0-13241 GCA_039025155.1 Deinococcota bacterium
CCTAACACGATGGTGGCGTGCGCATTGGCGCTGCTGATAACACATAAGCAAATTGAGACCGTCCACACAAGTAAAAACCGCTGCATGCCACCCAGCATAAAATAAATTTCTTTTGATACATGTCCTATCACCCCTCACCATCAACGTTCTTCAGCAGAGTCAACAGACCACGTACACGTTTTGTGAGGCTTGTTAACGTCGCATTCATCTTAAGCCTGTCCATGACATAATCCTGACAAAAGCTTGAACCTTGCTGACAAAACTAAGGTAAGATAGCGCGTTAGTTTTAGAGAGGAGAAAGTCATGAAAATTCGTTATGCACTGCTTACGGTACTTATGCTGTTTATGGCGGCACAGGCACAAGATATTTTTACCTTGCAAGGTGTCCACAGCTCAGACAACGAGTCTGCGTTTCAAGACCCCAATACGCTCGAGGAGCGCATTGTTCACTACGCGGCCATTATCGAAGGCTTGCGCGCCCTAGAAGCCAACACCGTTTACCTCACTGCAGGCGATCACACCTTACCCGGACCTTTTTATGAGGCTGCTAGCGAGGTTGAAAGCCTCGGTGCAAATGGCCTTGCCGACATTGCCTTTTTTAATGCCACCGGCCTTACCGCCAACGGCATTGGTAACCACGAGTTTGATGGCGGCTTAGACGACTTTGCGCGCATGCTCGCGGCGGCTGACTATCCATTTTTATCTGTGAACTTAGACTTTAGTAACGCCCAAGTTTCTGACGGCATACCTGCTATTGAACTTGGTGAAGATGGCGCTAGCGTTGCTGACAACGCAGGCAAAGTTGCCAGAAGTAGCTACGTTGAGGTTGCTGGCGAGCGCATCGGCTTAATTGGCCGTGCCCCAGCTGACTTTTTTAATGTCATCAACGACCCAGACACAACCATGCCAGGGGTGGACTTTGTAGGTGGCCGCAACGCCGAAGACAACCAACCACTAGTTTCTGCAGTAGACATGGTGCTCGAGCAAGTTGACATTCTGGAAGCCCAAGGCATCAACAAAATCATTTTGCTCGACCACGCTCAAGACTTTACCGCTGACCCACTCTCGGCTGACTTTTTGCGCGGGGTAGATATTATTGTGTCAGCAGGTTCAACTGGCTTTATGGCGCGGGCGGAAGCCAACGGCCCCTTTAACAACCTCCGCGAAGGTGATACCTCGGGTACGTTTTACCCCACCTTGCGCCTAGATAGTGAAGGCAACCTCTTGCTGGTGATTAACAGCGACCAACTCTACCGCTATGTGGGGCGTTTGCTAGTGGACTTTGATAGTGACGGCCGCATTGTGCGCGTTGACCCTAATAGCGGCCCCATTGCCACAACTGAGGCTGCCGTAGCCGCACTAGCTGAGGTGGTTGGTGCAGACGTAAGCGCACCTGCTGCGGTGACCGAAACGTTGGCTGCACTGCAAGCAACGCCCACTATCCAAGAAGCGTTTACGGTTGTTGGTGAGACGGACAGCGTCCTTAACGGCGCACGGGCAGATGTACGCGGACGCGAAACGAATCTGGGGCGTTTAGCGGCTGACTCCACGCTTTGGTATACCCAAGGTGCGTTCGCAGATAACCGCCCAGATGTTGCGCTTAAAAACGGTGGCGGCATTCGTGCAACCATCGCGGGACCAACCATCACCCGCTTGGTCATTGACACGGCGCTTGCGTTTGACAATCAAATTTCAGTGGTTGACTTAACTGCTGCTGAGCTTATTGCTACTATGGAAAACGCAGTGAGCCGCGTACCTGCTGCAGATGGGCGTTTCCCGCAGGTAGCGGGCATGGTGCTCGAGTACGACCCCAGCCGCGAAGGCATTTCTGACGCCACAACTTTGGAAACGCCATCTCGCGTGAAGTCTTTAGTTGTCACCCGAGCAGATGGCACTGAAGACGTTGTTATCAGCGATTACGAAGCGCAAGGTGACCTATCACGCATGTTCACCCTAGCTACCAACAGCTTCCTCCTCACCGGGGGTGACGGCTATCAATCCCTCAGTGCAGCAGACGCAGCGCGCGGCTCGATCACAACAGAAATTGGTGAGCGCCAAGTTTTAACTGATTACATCACGGGTGTGCTTGGTGGCAGCGTGTCGCTCGCTGAACCACTTGACAACTCACGGATTATTGCGGTGGGTATGGATGGGGAGATGAGCGAGTAAATTTGCTCGAGCATTAAGTTCATCGTATTAACACGAAAGGGGCCGAAAGGCTCCTTTTTTACTTAATCGGTTTCTCGAGCGGGTGTGCGCTGAGCATTGGTACGCGTATTATCTTTCTGACTGAGGTAGTACGCTCCGAGACGACGCAGTGAATGAGCCTTATAAACGTGTCCGATGTCGTTATATGTTCTCCAGCTTTGTTTGTAGTGCGTTAGTGCCATTTTGGGTTCGTTAAGATCAAGATAGAGATTACCCAAGCCAATATATGTATCTCCCTGTTCCTTGATGGCGTTCAAAGCATAAAACAGCTTGAGTGCCCTGTCTAGATAAAAACGTGCTTGGTCAAGATGTTGTAAACGGATTTCAAGCTTACCTAAATTGCTATAAGCCCTTCCCTGCGCTAGTTGACGTTGTTGTGTGTCTTCGATCTCAGCAAAATGTTCCAGAGCTTGCAGATAACCTTGGCGGGCAGCTTCATCGGAATCTAGAATTGCGATATTCATGAGTGTATTGCCTTGACCCAGCGGATTGTCAGCAATCTCAAAAAGTATGTACGCTTGGTCATAAGCTTGCCTGGCAAGCTCAGGTTCAGCTAGATAATCATAGGTTATGCCAAGGCGATTGTATGCGTTTGCTGCACCCAGACTATTATCAAATTCAAGATATATTTCGAGCGCATCTAAGAACGCCTCGAATGCATCGTCAAAGTTACCCTGATGTCGGTAAATGCGACCAAGTTCATTAAGAACATCTGCTTGACCTTGGGGATCATCTAATTCTATGAAGTAGCTGAATAATGCTTCAGCGCCTTGTTTCGCTGCAGGGTAGTCGCCTCTGTTGATGTGTTGCTTAATTTGCTCAAGCCGTTCGTTAGGAGC
Organism: Deinococcota bacterium; assembly: GCA_039025155.1. GTDB lineage: Bacteria > Deinococcota > Deinococci > Deinococcales > Trueperaceae > JBCCBI01. The sequence continues at coordinate 3,048 of JBCCOX010000063.1, forward strand.
ATCATTCAATGAATCTGGTGACGCACTAGGTTGTATTTGTGCACTGACAAACGCGAAGGCTACAAAAATTCCCAAATAGACGATACATTTCATACTTCGATTATAAAAAGATTCGCTTGTAAATAGTCCGATACAAAGATTTGACAAAAAGCGTGTGGTGTATGCTGTTTCATGCTTGATCAGACAATGACTGCATCGCAAAGTAGTGTCTCACAGCGCATGCACGCCGTCCAAACCCCCGTTATTCCCACCGTTGCCGCGCTCATCGCCGCCAACCCCGGCACGATCTCGCTGGGTCAAGGCATCGCTCACTACCCACCACCCAAACAAGTTAACGATGCCCTTGCTAATTTTTATCAGCAGGTAGGCGTGCATAGTTACAAAGCTGTAACTGGAACGGCTAGTCTCAAAGAGAAAATTACCCAAAAGCTCGCTGATGATAACGGCGTAGACGTTCCGCCTGAGCGTATCGTCGTTACCGCTGGGGCAAATATGGCGTTTAACAATGCATTACTCGCTATTGCCGATGCTGATGACGACATCATCTTGCTCACGCCGTATTATTTCAATCACGAGATGGCCATTACAATGGCAAACTGCCGCACGGTTGTTGTGCCAACCGACGAAAACTATCAGCCAGATGTAGCAGCCATTTCAGCAGCTATAACTCCCAAAACGAAGGCCGTCGTAACAGTCTCACCTAACAATCCCACGGGGGCTGTGTATGCTGCGGAGGCGCTCAACGCCATCAATAAACTATGTGCAGACCACGGCATCTATCACATTAGTGACGAAACTTATGAATACTTTACCTATGACGGCGCACGTCATGTCACGCCGCTCTCCTTTGAAGATGCCGCAGATCACACCATCAGCATTTATTCGCTATCTAAAGCTTACGGGTTTGCCAGTTGGCGCATTGGTTACATGGTGATTCCCGAAACGCTTATACCTGCCGTTGAGAAAATTCAGGACACCATTTTGATTTGCCCGCCTGTAGTGAGCCAAGTGGCTGCTGAGGCTGCGCTAGCGGTTGGCAGAGCTTACTGCACACCTTATGTGGAGGCCTATGCAGAGGTGCGTAAGCTTGTCTTAGACGAACTTGCCAGCATTCCTGATATTGTTACAGTTCCGCGTCCAGATGGGGCGTTCTACTGTTTCCTCAAAGTTAACTTACCGCTAGCACCTATGGACCTGTGCCAGCGCTTGATTGAGCAAGCGAGCGTTGCCGTGATTCCGGGAGATACCTTTGGCACCAGTGGCTGTTATGTTCGCATTTCGTATGGCGCACTAGAACACGCCGATGTCGGTGAGGGTATTGGGCGGTTGGTGACAGGGTTGCGGGAGATTGCTGCGAGCGTGTAGAGCTGCCTCGAGACTCAAGATTCATCAAGATAGACATGTTGAGGCTGCTGGCAAACAACTCGAGCATCATCACCTGTCAACACCCACAAAACACGCCACCCCGTTGAACCATCGTAGGTTGTATGAATATCTATACGTGACGGTCAAGCACCCACGTATGTACGAAAGGATCATTTTTATGGATGTGATTAAACAAGCTGCCCAAGCCTTAAAAGATGAAACCATCGCCACCCGGCGCGATTTTCACCAGCACCCTGAACTTGCCTTTGAAGAGGTACGTACGAGCGGGATTATTGCCGACAAGCTCGAGGCACTCGGCTTAAACGTGCGCCGTGAGGTTGGTAAAACCGGTGTTGTGGGCATGCTAGATAGCGGCAAACCCGGTAAAACCGTCATCGTTCGTGCAGATATTGATGCGCTGCCTATTCAAGCTGAGCGGGATGTCCCCTATAAATCACAAGTAGACGGCAAAATGCACGCTTGCGGGCATGACGGTCACGCAGCTATAGCACTAAGTACCGCCAAAATTTTTAGCGAGCACAAAGACCTGTTTAGCGGCAAACTGGCCTTTATCTTTCAACCTGCCGAGGAGATTGTTCGCGGGGCTGAAGCTATGTTGGCAGACGGCGCGCTAGACGGCATCCATGCAGATGCCACCATTGGCTTGCACTTAAGCAGCGATACGCCAACTGGCATTGTACCCATGAGGTCTGGCCCAACCATGGCAGCTACGGATAGCTTTAGAATCGTCGTTCACGGGCATGGCGGTCATGCAGCCAAACCGGATAATGCGGTTGACCCAATTGTAACCAGCGCACAGATCATCACAGCATTACAGACCTTGGTCTCGCGGGAAACAGACCCCGTCAAACAAACTGTGATTAGTGTTACATCCATTCACGGGGGAACTGCGTTTAACATCATCCCAGAAGCGGTCGAGCTTAAAGGAACCCTGCGAACTTTTGACGCTGCTCACCGTGAGGTCATTGTCGAACGCATTAAAACGGTTGCCAAAGGCATCGCTGAAACCATGCGGGCACGAGTGGACATCGACTGGCAAGTGGGCTCACCAACCGTGATTAACGACGCGGCCATGACCGAGCGTGTACGGCAAGTGGCAGCAGGTGTCGTCGGCGAGGACAAAGTCCCTACCAAAGATATGATTATGGGCGGCGATGACATGGCCTTGTGGCTTCAACAAGCGCCGGGCTGTTATTTCTACGTAGGCGCGCGCAATGAAGCAGAAGGTATTGACAGCCCGCATCATCACCCAAAATTTGATATTGACGAAAACGCCTTGCCGATTGCGGTTGAGGTTTTAGCCAAAGGTGCGCTGGACTTTTTGAGTCATTAGATGTGGCTCGAGTCAAACTTGCAGTAAAGATGACATCACCTGTACTCCTTGCAGTATCTCAAATGTGATGTTGTCTGCGCGAGACGAGACACATGACTTGCGTTAAGTCTCATCGGCAAGATGCTATCACCCTCATTGAAATTCTTCAGAAAATAAGCCTACAAATTCTAAAGGTGTTGATGTGACCAGCATCTTTAGAATTTTCATTGATGCCTGTAACGATGCAACATGACGATAAAATAAGATGCTGCAACAAAAGGCATCAACTCTCATCTACAAGGATGTACGCCATGCCTATTCCTGAGTTTATAGTTGACCTTCGTACTAAAATTGGTCACGATCTTGTCTTACTGCCTGGTACGGTGGGTGTTGTACAAAATGCTGCGGGTGAGGTGTTGTGTTTACGGCGCAGCGATACAGGCGCGTGGAGTTTGCCGTCGGGCATTGTTGAACCGGGTGAACAACCTGCGCAAACGATGACCCGTGAAATCTACGAAGAGACCAACGTGCGTGCTAGGGTTACGCGCATATTAGCAGTTATTACGGAGGATATCGTTCACTATACCAATGGTGACCAAGCTCAATATGTCACCATTGTGTTTGCCTGTGACGCGCTGACAACAGATTTAAATGCTAACGATGGTGAGGCGCTCGAGCTACAGTTTTTCCCACCTGACAACCTCCCTGAAATCCGCCTACTCACCAAGACTATTGACCTTGCCACATTACTGCGCGAGCCAACGACGTTTGTTTGGAATGAAGATTGGCTTGTCTAGCTGTACAAGAAAAACACCTTCTGGATAGATGTAATCAACAATCGTCCAGAAGGTGTTATTGAGATTAGTTACTGAAAGGTTTAGCCTTCGCCAAAAAAGGCGTTCATTTCGTCTACGAGTTGCTCGAGCTGACTTTCTTCAACTGCCCCCGTATCATGCAAACTGGTACGCACAGCTTGTAAATGCTCACTCAAGTCAGCAAAGCCTTGGGCATGACCGTCGCTGTCGTTGTATTGACGTAGTAGCGCACTGTAAAGCTCATCTAGGTTGTTGACAATAATCTCGCTGGGTTGACCTGCGCTTAGATCGCGTTGGAGGGTTTGCACGAGGCTAGCCATGTCCTCACCTGTGAGGTTGTGCAAAATAGCGTCGCTCGTTGCGAGTGCTTCTTCAAACTCGAGTACCAGTTCATCATAAAGCTCAGCCACATTGACATCACCTGCACGCAAGGCAGTCTCGAGTGCGAGCAAGTGCTCACTCAAGCTAGGGTTCATCCCCAACGCTGTGCCAGAGCGAGCGTAGGTTTCATTAAAAACAGCCTCACCGTGCATCAAAATATCGGCAGCAAGTGGCCCAGCATTTAAGTTGCGCTCTAAGCTTTCAACAATTTCGTAAACTGTTTCAAACGCTTCAAAGTCGCCACGCAATTCAGCCAAGCTAAGCTCAGTCGTGCGTGGCAGCGTAACGAGAGGTTGTTGCTCAAACTCGAGCGGCCCTAAATTGAGCGTTGCCAAGTCCTCGAGCTTGGGCAGTGGCGTCACCACAGCTTCAAAGCGGTTGGTCGCTTGCCCTAGTGCTAACACAGCTAGCACAATAAGCACTGCCACGGTGACAGTAGTAGATAAGGTTTCAGTCCAGAGGTTGGTCTGGCGCTCCTTCACGGTTAACTCCTTCGGATGTAGCACATCTCAAACGTTGATAGAGACTATTGCACGTGTGTGGTTAGCGTTGCTTTAGATAAACTATCAAGGTAGATACTCTTTACGCTCACCCTACAACCTGTAGTTGTTAAGGGGTAAGGCAAAAACGCATCATAATCCTACCTCAGGACGACAGGGCAACACCAGCCGTGGGCACATGGTTACTTAAGAATCCCTGTGCCAGCATGCCTTCAGCAATTTGCACGGCGTTGAGGGCTGCGCCTTTGCGGATTTGATCACCGGACACAAACATTACAAGGCCACCCGGCAGGCTACTATCTGCCCGAATGCGCCCGACCAGCACATCATCTTGACCGCTGGCAAGTTGGGGCGTGGGGAAATGATTATTGGCGCGGTCATCAAGAATCTGCACGCCCTCAGCACGTGCGAGTACGTCACGCGCTTCTTGCACGCTTACCGGGCGCTCACACTCAACGTGAATGGCTTCGCTGTGAGCCCGAAATACCGGCACGCGGATGCAGGTGGCACTTACGCGCAAGTCGGGGCGCGCCAAAATTTTGCGGGATTCAAATAGTAGTTTGCGTTCTTCGGTGTTGTAGCCGTCTTCATATAAATCTGAATCGTGGCTAAACAAATTAAACGCAATAGGGTGCTGAAACTTGTTGGGGATAAGTTCATCGCCAGCTAAGTAAGCACGGCTTTGACTGTCCAGTTCATCAATACCAGCAGCCCCTGAACCAGACACAGCTTGGTAGGTTGCCACGGTGGCCCGGCGAATGCCAAACGCGCGCTCGAGCGGCGCAAGTGCCATAAGCGCAATAATGGTTGAACAGTTGGGATTAGCAATAATTCCCTTATGGTCACGTGAAGCAGCAAGGTTCACCTCAGGAATAACCAGTGGCGTGCCCTCGTCCATCCGCCACGCTGAGGTGTTATCTATCACCACTGCGCCATGCTCTGCCCACGCTTTGGCGTGTACTTTGGAGATACTCCCACCAGCAGATGAAAAGACAACATCCACTTCTAAATTACCGTCTTCTGGTAACGCCTCAACCGTGTACGTCGTCCCAGCGAAGGTGACTTTCTTCCCGGCTGACCGCGCTGATGCATAAGGGCGCAAGGTCGTCACAGGAAACTGGCGTTCTTCGAGTAAGCGAATAAACTCTTGTCCTACAGCACCAGTAACACCAACGATGGCAACACGCATAAATCTGCCTCCTCATGTGTTGACTTGATCTTTTAGATATTGATTAGCTCAATGATTTGCTCGGGGCCATGACGTTAAACCACAGCTCCCGTCAACACATTCAGCGAGTTTAGCAGGAAATACGCTGCTACGTGTCCCCCTTCTAACAGCTTGCATCGTGTATCAGCCATGTGGCATCGGCCATGTTGTCTAGGACCATGTTATCTAAGATAAAGCGTACCTTTGCAATCATCCTCAAAAGGCTTAATGATCTAAGCTCTGTGTAAAGGTAATGCATGACACAGAGCTTTTGTGAGATAATGATGAGCATATCGGCTTAAATATGCTTAGCTAAGACCTTATGTTGGGGTGCAATCTAATACTTAAGCATCTTAAAAATACCGATTAAGTGACGTGCAATGACGCCATCACAGTCAAACCGAGATAGGAAAAAGTGACACACCTGTGATTACATCAGATATACTTAAAAACAGCCATGATTGAATCCCTCGAGACCCTGCGACAAAAAGTGCAAGCCCTTGGACCAACGGGTCAAGATATCCTCGCTGACCTCAAACGTGCCATCAACGAAACCTCTCTCATCCAGCGGCGGGTGGATGTGCTCGAGCGCATTGGGCGAATTGGTGCGTCAATGTCGCGCATTGAAACAAACCAAGACGTTGACGAGGTGCTGTCAGATATTCTCTCAAACGCGATTGAACTCAGCCGCGCTGGCCGCGGGTTTATCGTATTAAGTGATGAAGATGAGCCTGATGGCTTTGCGATACGGGCCTCGCGCATGGGCGAAGGTGCTGAAGACGATAGCAGTGACAATGACGGCAGCGACAACGACATGCGTATTTCTAGGTCGCTCATCAAAACCATCTTGCAAAACGAGCAGGGTATTGTCACTACCGACGCGCAACAAGACGAACGCTTTGAGCGCAGCGCCACCATGATGGTTGCCAATATTCGCAGCGTCATGGCGACGCCCATTCGCTTGCACGGCAAGGTCATTGGTGGGATTTACGTTGACAGCCAAATTGCAGACTATTTGTTTGATGACAACGACCTCAAAACCCTGTCTAGCTTTGCAGATAACGCAGCCGTAACCTTTAGCTTGGCAACCTCACTTAAAACTCGGCGCGATTTTAACGTGCAGTCAGTGCGCGCACTGGTGAACGCCGTAGAAGCGGCAGACGCCTACACCGCAGGTCACTCGAGCCGTGTTGGCTACTACGCCAAAGGCATTGCCACCCAGATGGCCCTTGGCGATGACCATATTGACAACTTGATGTTTGCAGGTTACTTGCACGATGTCGGCAAAATTGCCCTGTCGTTACCCGTGGGTAAAGAAGGCCCCTTAAACGATGCAGAGTGGGAAGAAATGCGCAAACACACCCTGTATGGCGTGCGTATTCTTGAAGATTCACCCGCGCTCGAGCACTTGCTGCCAGCGGTGCGCAGCCACCACGAAAAATGGCGAGGTGGCGGCTATCCAGATGGAATTTCTGGCGAAGCAATCCACATGTATGCACGCCTTGTTGCCGTAGCAGATGCTTTTGATGCCATGACCACCGACCGCCCCTACCGCAAAGCCTACAGCACAGACTACGCGCTATCTGAAATTGATAAAGGGCAAGGTGAGTTGTACTACCCAGATGCAGCTCAAGCGTTTTTAAGTGCCTTTGAACGTGAAAATCTGCTCCTTGCGGCTGGGCTTGACCGTCCTGTGCTCGAGCACCTTGTAACCACCATGCCCAAAGCGTTTTAGCAACTTATTTGAGGTGCGCTAAAGTATCACCTGAGTATCACCTGAGACTGCAATTGAGGTGATGGTTTGCGTTAGCATAGCTAGTTATGAGTCACGAGCAAGCAAATCCTGAAACAGATACATCCAAGACAGACGTATTGGTGAACTGGCAGATGCTCGAGCAACGCATTCCGCTCGACGACCTACCGAGTTTTCACCGTCAATTTTTACAAGGCTTACACCCAGACGACAACTGGCAAGGGGTAGGCTTGCGGCAAATTCAAAGTAAAGTGCAAGCTAACCTCAAACAACTGACTAGGGCCGGCCAAATTCAGCAGCAAGATGATGTGTTGTTGGTCCCCAAATCACTTGTTCCAGAAGCGTTTTGGCAATACCTCAAAGAAACTGAGTAGACGCCTTATACAATTTTGAGTGATGTGACAAGCTAGTTTGATAGCGTAAACATCAATGGCTTGATGCCAATACCTCAGCTTAAAAAATTGACATAGTTGATGACGATGCTAGCATCAATAGAGATTGGTAATGGGCTTCTAATGGGCTCCAAGATGGCAAGTAATCCTAAACCAAACGTGACAAGAGGTTGATGTTAATCGTCAACTTAGGCAGCACATAACTCGCAAAAATACACATAAAGAGATAGTCATATGGCACGACGAATTGTTGTCAAAGTAGGTACAAGTAGCCTCACCGATGAGCGCGGGCGCATTTATCCACCGCACTTGTGGGCAATTGCGCGCGGACTGCAGGTATTGGAAGATGCTTGGGACGCGCGGGCTGTCTTAGTTTCCTCTGGTGCGGGTGCGGCCGGACGTGAGCAGTTGGGCCTCAATTTGCCACTCACTTTACCGGATAAACAAGCCGCCGCCGCCGTAGGGCAGGGCTTACTGATGCTGGACTGGGCGCGGGCGTTTGCACCGAAACCTGTGGCGCAACTTTTACTGACTGCCAGTGACATCCAACACCGCGAGCGCTACGTAAACGCTAAAAGCGCGCTGGATGCCAGCCTTAAACACGGGGCTGTGCCTATCATCAACGAAAACGACAGCGTGGCAACGCACGAAATTAAACTGGGAGATAACGACACCTTGTCTGCTTGGGCAGCCTACCTTATTGGTGCTGATACGCTAATTATTCTTACAGATGTAAACGGACTTTTTGACAAAGACCCGCGTAAGTTTGCAGATGCGCGTAAGCTCGAGCAAGTTAAAGACATAAGTACTGTCATGCACCTTGCAGGCAATGCTGGTACTCAGCGGGGTACAGGTGGCATGGTCACCAAGTTGCGGGCGGCGAGTATTGCGGCGGCGGCTGGCATTGAAACGCGCATTATGGCAGGTGGCGGCCCTGGCCTAGAAACCCTTGCTGCAGGTGAGGCCCCTGGCACGCGCATTTTAGCGAGTCCGGGCTATTCTGCACGCAAAGCGTGGCTCGCTCAGCAACCTAGTAAAGGTACGATTTTTGTAGATGCTGGTGCGCAGCGGGCGCTCGAGCGCGGCCGTAGCCTCCTCCCCAAAGGGGTTACGGGCCTCTCCGGCAACTTTCAATTTGGGGATGCCGTGGCCGTCATGCAAGCTGACGTAAAGGTGGCCCAAGGTTTAAGCAACTATTCAAGTGATGCCCTCTCCCGTATTCAAGGACAGCACACCCAAGCCATCAGCACACTTTTAGGTTACAAAGACTATGATGAAGTCATTCACCGCGATAACTTGGTGCTGATGACTTCATGAGTTAGCACCTCTGCTTGCATTAGCCCCCTTACGCAGATTAACAACTTAGTGCTACTCAACAGCATGTCATCCACCAGCAAACGTTAAACTAAAAGACAATGAGAGTTGCTGAGGTTGAACTCGAGGCTGACCCTTGGCAAACATAAGTACCTCCTATCTGGAAACTGCGGTTTCCAGATAGCGTTGAGCGGTTAAGGATGGGCGCTGCTAAGTTTAATAAGTACCTCTTTTCAACTTGGAGGTACTTAGATTGTATATCTTGGCAGTAGAACGTCATCCATCGAAGTGTTACTCATACGTATAAAACTGTTAAGTTGAAGTTTCTAAATTAAGTTATTAGATAAAAGTCAACATCACCCAAAAGGTGTTAAGGAGTAGGTGATAAACGGTGTCAAAACGAACGTTACTTGGATACTTTGCCGTGCTCATTATTATGAGTATTGGCGTTGTTGGGCTTATCTTTCCAATTGCTGTTGGGCATTTGTATGGCTTAGATATTAACCCAGACCATCCTCGAGGTTGGCCCAGCTTGCGGGCTATTTTTGGCGGTGGGCAGCTTGCTATTGCTTGTATGATTGGCTACGGCATGATGCGCCGGGCTGACCATCAGGAACTGGTGCGTTTTGGTGGCTACATTTGGGCAGCAACAGCGCTCGGGCGAATTGTCACAACGGCCTTTGTACAACTTGTCTCACCGCTCAATTTAGCGCTTGTGGGGCTGGACTTATTCATTGCTACAGGTGTGCTTATGGCAGGTTACGAACCCCTGAAGCCAAGGGCTAAAAAGCCAGCCTCAGCGTCTTCACTGCCCGTGGTGGAGGGTGAAGTTGTGTCTGCCAGTGAGGTACGCGGCTAACAGCTGACATCACAACACACGCGCCGGGCAAGGTTGCTTGTCCGGCATTGTTATGGTGATATTCGCCGTATTCAGGAGAGGTTAATGGATAGTACCGCCCCTGCGCCGCGCCTTGCGCCACTTACGGGGACTAAAGACAGTTTGCCTGCGCTCAGTGCAACGCGCTGGCAGGTTCTTAGCACACTGCGGGCGCTGTACAGCAGTTGGGGTTACGCACCGGTTGAAGTTCCTGCGCTCGAGCCCTATGACCCGGCACATCCAGCAGCAGCACGGGC
>JBCCOX010000064.1:0-13138 GCA_039025155.1 Deinococcota bacterium
ATCTTGGCAGTGGCGTTGGTGGGGTACCAGTTATTAATGGTCAGGTGCAACCTGGCGCACAAGGGTTTGCGGGTGAAATTGGCTACCTTCCCATTTGTGTTGGCGATGAAGTACACATGCTCGAGCAGCTCATTGGCCGCAGCGCCTTAGAAAAACAGGCCCAAGCTATTGGACTCACCACAACAGATGACCTATTGCACGCTGCTTATAACCAGCAAGACCTGAAAGCTCAAGAGTACGTCACGCAACTGTGCCAATATCTGGCGGTAGCCATCGCTAGCATCACAACCAACTTCAACCCTGATTTGATTGTCCTAGGTGGCAGCATTGGGAAGTACAGTGATCGCTTACTGCCAGACATAACCAAACGTTTAACAGACTGGTTACCCATTCAACCCACTCTAGGAAGCACGGATCTTGGGCGAGATGCCAATCTCATTGGTGCTGCTGTCCACGCCCGTCAACTCGCTCGCTCACTGCTCATTGATCGCAAGATGGCAGCATGAACGGTACAACCGTGATCCATCAGGGCAATAAGTCATAGAAAATAATTGCAATAGTTATTCACACTTGAAAGGAGCTCTTTTATGAAAGTACTAAGGAACTTAGGCGTAATCAGCATGCTTGTGTTACTAACATCAGTAGCACTGGGGCAAACACTTTCGATTTGGAGTGGCTTTCCAGAAATGGAAGCGTTCTATCAGCGTGTTGCCGATGATTTCACTGCGGACAACCCCGATGTCAATATCGAAATTTTGACTCAACCTCTGCGTGACTATGAACGGCGTATTACTGTTGCTCTACCGAGCAATAGTGCAGCAGACATCCTTGAAATTAGCAGTAGTTTTGCTGCCCGCCTTGTGCAAGGGGGGTTAATGCCGCCGTTGACTGAAGACCTGCAAACGTTTGTACGCAGTGACGCCTTCAACGACTTCTTTGTCGAGAATGCAAGTTTTGATGGGAATGTTTATGGTGTACCCCTCTTTCGTGGTCAGGGCGCGCTATTTTACAACACAGAGATGTTTGAAGAAGCTGGCTTAGACGGTCCTCCACAAACAATGGAAGAGTATTTTGACTACGCGCAAACCCTGACCGTAAGGGATGATGGCGGTCCAACGCGCAGTGGTTGGAGCTTGCGTTTAACTGGTGGTGGTAGCGGCGTTGCTGAAAAATTTTGGACGATTTTACACCAGTTTGAGGGCAGTTTGGTCACGCAAACTGAGGATGGTAGCTGGGTAGCTGGCTACAACAACGACGCCGGTGCTGAAGCCCTTCGCTACTACGTTGATCTGGTGAATAAACTTGATACGGTTAATCCTGAACTGCGCGGTGATGCCGAAGGATTTCAACTTGGCACAACGGCCATGTTTATCCGTGAATCTTGGGTCATTGGTGACATTGCGAGCAAAACGCCAGACTTACCCTATGCAACAGCTCTTCTACCTAGAGGTACAATTGCACTACCCGTTAATCTGTACGTTACAAATGACAACCCACTAGCCTACGAGTTTATTGAATATGCCCTTAAACCTGAGCATCAACTGTGGCTCGTCGAAAACGTGGGCTGGCTTCCGAACCGGCAGGACATTGACTACACACCTGTTGTGGAAAGTATTCCGCAGCTCGAGGCATTTTTGAATATTCCTGAGGACCATGTGCTCTTTACAGTACCGCCCATCAGTGCGATTGATGAAGTCCAAACGCGCTTTGCTGAGCGCTTAGTCGCTGCCTATGTCAACGAAGACTTAGTTGACAACCCTGAAGGCATTCAAGCCTTTTTAGCAGACGCAGCTGAGGAGACCAATCAAATCTTGAGCCGTGCTGGTTTGCAGTAAACTCATCATCCCCTGCTTTTGGTGGGGCAATGCCCCCTGCGTTTATGGCGGGGGGTTTTGTCTTGATTTTGTTTGGAGGCGAAGCATGTTTCGCTGGTCGATTTCGCGGCGGCGCTGGCTGTTTGCCTATGCTGCCTTAGCACCCGTCGTGGCAATATATCTGTACATTCGTATTATTCCCATCAGTCAAACGTTCTTGATGAGCTTTCGCAATTGGGATCTCATCAGTGTGAGTAAACCGTTTATTGGTTTAGAGAATTACCTCGAGCTACTGCGTGACGCTACCTTTTTGCGCTCATTACGCAACACTACTATCATTGCATTCGGCATTGTTTGTTTGAGCGTGCCCCTGTCACTATTGGTGGCTGTGTTACTGGCAAATCCACGTAAGCTCAACCCTTTTTACGAAACCGCTTATTTTTTGCCAGTTGTCACCAGCATGGTGCCAGCAACCTTGGCGTGGAAGTGGATTTTAGACGCTAACGAAGGCCCTATGAATCAATTTGTAGGTTGGTTTGGGATTGAGCCGCAAGCCTGGCTTATCAATCCACGCTTAGCCCTTTTTAGCGTTATTTTGCTGAGTTCTTGGAAGATTCTTGGCTACAACATGATTATTTTTTTGGTGGGTATCCGTAACATTCCACAAGATCTTTATGCAGCAGCAACCATTGATGGTGCTGGGTCTTGCCAGCGGTTTAGGTATGTGACATTGCCTCTTTTGCGACCTATTTTGCTTTTTGTGAGTGTAATTACTATTATTCAAAGTTATAACGTTTACACCCAAGTCTATGTGCTCGCTAGCGACGCCCAAGGCGCGCCTGGCTATGTTGTACGGGTGCTCGTTTATGACATCATCGAAAATGGCTTTCGGTTTTTTCGTATGGGCTACGCTAGTGCTGAGGCTATGATTTTGCTGGTTATCGTCATGGCACTTACCCTCATTCAGTTTGTCACCTTGCGAGACCGCGCATGAAATCAACACTCTCTCCCGCCAGAACACCAGTGCGCCCAAGAATTAGGACACGGCACGGTCTGGTTGGTGACATCAGCAGCGAGGTAATCTTGTTTGTGGGTGCCATCTTGATGATGATGCCGTTTTTGTGGATGTTGTCTACAGCCTTAAAAACACCGAGCGAAATTCTAGTTTGGCCGCCCAAGCTTATTCCCGACAACCCAACCTTGCAAAACTTTGCCACTGTTTTTGCAACTGCCCCCTTTGGGCGCTGGTTACTTAACAGCTTGCTATTAGCAGTTGTCTCAACTGTTGCCATTTTAGCCACGAGCGCTATTGCCGGTTACGTTATTGCTAAATTCACCTTTCCGGGCAGAATGGCCTTGTTTCTTGTTATTCTTGCGACCGCCATTGTTCCTTTTGAGGTCTACATGATCCCACTGTATTTATCAGCAAGCCGCTTAGGGATCATCAACACCTTACCTGGGCTCATGATGCCTTTTTTGATTATGAGTTTTGGTATTTTTTTTATTCGCCAAAACGCGCTCGCAAGCATTCCAGATGAGTTAATTGAAGCCAGCCGTATTGATGGTGCCTCTGAGTTTTGGATTTTTACACGGGTGGTGGTGCCACTACTTACAGGACCACTAAGTGCGCTAGGCATATTTGCGTTTATGCAAGCATGGAATCAGTTTGTGTGGCCGCTGCTGGCTGTAAACAGCAAGAGCTTATATACCGCTGAAGTTGGCTTAGCGCTATTTCAAACGGGCTACACAATCAACTTTGGGGCCGTGAGTGCTGGCAGTGTTATTAGTGTATTGCCAGTTTTGATTGTCTTTTTTGTGCTGCGCCGGCAAATTATTTATGGTGTTGCGCTGTCAGGTTTGAAAGGTTGATCATGAACACAGCTCAAAACTACTTCGACCAGGTGACCTCGCTCATGCAACGACTTTTCAATGAAGAGTCAGAAAGTATTCACCAAGCCGGGGCGTTAATTGCTGACACAATTGCTGACGACCGCCTACTGCACATTTTTGGTACGGGCGGACATTCAGCTATGAGTGCTGAAGAAATTTTCTTTCGAGCTGGCGGCTTAGTCGCTGTTAATGCCATCCTCGATGAGGGTGTGCTGCTGGCACATGGGGCGCTACGCAGTAATGGTATTGAGCGTACCCCCGGGTATGCCCTTGCTGTGCTCGAGTACTACGGTGTACAAGCAGATGACGTCTTGGTCGTCGTCAATGCCTATGGCATCAACGCGTGCACGATTGATGCTGCCGAGGAAGGCAAACGGCGCAACTGTAAGGTGATTGCTGTAACCAGTGTGAGTTTGCAACAAGAACTGCCTCAGCAGCATCCTAGCCGCCACCCAAATGGTCAAAACCTAGCAGATATTGCCGATGTGGTCATTGACTGTAAAGTACCTATGGGAGATGCGCTGATTGGTATTGACGGTGTAAGTCAAAAAGTTGGCGCCTCGAGCACCTATCTTAATGCGCTTGCGCTTAACCTCATGATGATTCAAGCAATTGAAAACCTGGCTCAACGCGGTATTGATCCACCTATTTGGCAAAGTGCCAATAGCCCCGGTGGAGATGAAGCAAACAAAGGGCATGTTGCCACCTACAAACAACGTATCAAGAAACTTTAGGATTTAAAACAAGAGGTCTACAATGCAAAATTCTGCTACCTACGCAGGTAATACCCAAGTTGAAATCTTGCCTACCAATCAGGCCATGGGCGAAGCTGCCGCAGTGTATGCTGCTAGCTTTCTGCGTCAAATCCTCGAGGCTCGAGCTGAAGCCAATATTGCCATTGCCACTGGTAACTCGCAGTTGTCGTTTTTTGCTGCGTTGCGTCAACAAGAAAACATTGATTGGTCACGTGTAAGGGTATTTCACTTAGATGAGTACGTGGGCATTACCGCCAGTCACCCTGCTAGCTTTCGTGCTTTCTTAACCCGCGAGTTTGTAACACCGCTTCAACCCAAGCACTTTTATGGCATTGAGGCAGATGGTGAGGACATCAACCGCGTGCTCGCAGCCTACACAGCGCTCCTGGAAGCACATCCGCTAGATCTGTGTTGTATGGGGATTGGTGAAAATGGTCACCTGGCGTTCAACGATCCACCCTATGCCGATTTTGCTGACCCCGAGATGATTAAGCAGGTCAAGCTTGATGAAGCAAGCCGTCAGCAGCAGGTTGGTGAAGGGCATTTCGCCAGTCTTGATGACGTTCCTACCCACGCACTTACCCTAACAATTCCCACATTGCTCAGCGCCACCTGTGTGCTGGTCATGGTGCCAGAAACACGTAAGGCTAAAGCCGTACAACGCGCTCTACAAGGACCTATTACTGAGGATGTACCTGCCAGTATCCTGCAGCAGACACCCCAGGCACGTATCTTCCTTGATCAGGAGGCGGCTTCACAGTTGTGACGTACGACAGGCAATTTTTTAAGCATCACCTCGAGCACGTCATCATGCCTTTTTGGCTCACGCGGGCAACTGACCGACAATATGGTGGCGTGTTCACCTGCTTTTCTAATGACGGCGCAACTATGCTGAGCCGAGACAAGTTTGTATGGTCGCAAGGGCGTTGGCTTTGGTTGCTTGCACGTACGCTGAAAATGGCACGGTCAGGCCAAGTTGAGGTTGACACTGAAGACATACACTCACTCGGTGAGCAGACCTATACCTTCTTACATCAACATGCCTTTTTAGACAATGGTAATGCCGTCTACCTACTAACTGAAACAGGCGACAAAAAATTCTTTGCTGATTTTAATGAGCATGACATCAGCTTTTTTGTGGATTGTTTTGTGGTGTTAGGCTTTGCAGAATGGGCAAGCGTAACGAATAATGTTGCTATTTACAAAGAGGCATTATCGCTTTATCAACGTATTCGCCACCGACTTGATGTGGGCAATATACGTAGTGAACCCTATCCCATTCCAGTGGGGTGTACCCCTCATGCGCGCCCGATGATTATGCTCACTGTTGCGCAAGAACTTGCTAGCGCTGCCGAAGCCTTAGCACAACCAGAAACAGACAAAATTGACCAGCATGCTACTGAGTACATGCACGCTATTATGAGCAAGTTTCGACATGAGGACGGGCGACTTGTCGAGATCATCGGTGAATGTGGTGCTTCTATACTCGAGCAGCACTGCACACCTGGTCATGCGATTGAATCCATGTGGTTTGTAATGCTGCAAGCACACAAGCACCAAGATGAAGACACCATTCAGCAAGCGGTTGAGACAATTAAAACCATGTTCAACTTAGGCTGGGACCAGCAATATGGCGGGTTACTGCGGTTTGTGACTGTTGATGGCTCACCTCCCCAAGGACTACCTACAAACGCGTTCGAAGAAGCTATTTTGGCTAGTTGGGACACCAAACTCTGGTGGGTACATAGCGAAACGGTCTATGCCACGTTACTTGCTTACCATCTAACTGGAAAAGACACACTGCTAACACTTTTTGAACGCATCTGTGACTACACCTTCAACACCTTTCCTAACCCGGACACAGCTGTAAGCGAATGGATTCAAATCTGTAACCGTCAAGGTAAACCACACAGCAAATTTGTTGCGTTACCCGTCAAAGATCCTTATCACATTTATAGAAATTTACTCCTTTGCCTTGATATACCTAACTTGTAGCATTGACGTAGAAAAACATACCTGCAGATGCGTTTTGTGAACTTTAAAGTCTATCCGATGACTTGAGCAAATACATCGATATTTTGATAGACCGATGAAGGTAAGCATGAAGAAACATCATCAAGAATCCAGACAGCACCAATGTGGTTTTGTGGCTTTTTGGAGAAGGCTAAGGTTCTCCTGATGAGCAAAAGTAGCCAGCTCGAGCGCCTCCAATTGAGGTAACACATCAACGTGCAAGTCAGTGTGCAAAGCGGTGTTTTCATGGCGTTACCCTCTATCGTTAGAAATTGTGGAAAAGATATTTACTAGAAAAAATGAAATCCTACAATTTAGATTACAGAGAGCTTGCAGTCAAAATTAGCTCGAGCCTTCCAGACTAACGCAGGCTGATGCCCATATCCTCAAGATTCCGTAAGTCGGAGGTTTTGTAAGTCAAAGTTGTGTAGCGTATGTCGTCAACCTTCATAGTTACCTCACGTTGCGCAGTCCTTGCCTTCATCTCACCAAGTGGCTCTATACTCAGATTGTAATCAGCCCCACACGTTTCAAAAGTTACGCCTGAGCAAGCATCATATTGAAGTTAGCTGATGAAGAAGGGAAGGATAGCCGTGCAGTTTAGACGACATCTATTTGCAATAATTGTGCTGAGTTCAAGCTTTGTGATTGCAGAATCACCCACCACAAACCGCTTCCAAGACAGCGATCAAGACGGCTTTCCAGATGTCGTCGAAATTTATAGCAGCAGCGAGCGGGCTGCTTTTCGAGATTGGTTTGCCGCCATTGCCGAAGCGCAGTACACAGCGATTAGCCCCGCCTGGCACGCGCAGGATTGCTCGGGACTGTTGCGCTATGCCTTTAGAGAGGCCTTAAAACCTAAAACGCCAGACTGGTTTGGTCAGTTTGAACAGCCACTAAGGGTATCGACCCCGCCCGTAAAAACGCTCAGTTTTCCACTGCCCATTTTGTCGCGCAGTGCCTTCCGAATTGCGCCAGGAGTTTATGATCCGTACGACGTGGCTATAGGTAACATTGTCGGTGCAGCAACTTCAGCTGAAATGATGCGGCACTCGAGCGTCCACCTTGGTAACACCCCCGCTAGTGCTGAACGTGGTGATTTACTCTTTTTTATTCATCCACTGGCAGAAGGCTCGGGCTACCACAGCATGGTCTATTTAGGGGACGGTATGATTGTCTACCACACCGGAGCCACACCCGAAGAAGGTGGCGAGGTGCGGCTTTTAAGCCTCGAGACACTCGCCCAACACCCCGATCCAAGTTGGCATCCGGTACCGAGTAACCCTAACTTTTTAGGGTTTTACCGCTGGAAGATTCTTGTTTAAGGTGAGGTGTTAAGGCTCGAGTCAGTTTGATGTGCTGGACTATGCAAATACATCTCTGTTCAAAAACATCTCAATAATACGCTTCTTTATCACACAATATCAATGCCGCTTACACATTTGTTGATGTCTACACGAACGCCTTAAAACTACTATCTAATGCTATTCATATAGCAATATCCCCTCACAACTTATCTGCTCTTCTCATCTAAAGGACATGTTTGTTATGAAAACTTATCTCGCTCTTGGCTTGCTTGTCATCACCAGTTTGTGGGTGGGCAGCTTCGCTCAGACTGACATTGCACTGTATGGTGGCGGTACGTACAACCTCGGCAATAGTACGTCGCTGAGTTACTACCTCACCGACAGCAGTCGCGCTGAGCTGATACTTTACCGAATCAATAACCCAGATGTCGTGTTGACACTAGGCGGCCCGCGTAACTTTCGGCAGACAGATGACCTCGACTTACGTGAAGTGCGTCGCATCGACATTCGCGCTACTGATACTTACGGCGACATTGAGCTTGGTGCGTTGGATAGAGGCATGTATTTTGCCCAGCTCGAGGCAGGTAGTGCCCGCGCCGCCACACTTATTTTAGTTACCGACCTCAGCCTGGTAGTTAAAACAGATACCGATACAGTCCTCACCTATAGCGCCAACAGCGACAGCGGCGAACCACGCGAAGCCAAAGTATATTTATGGCAAGATGATGCCGTTTACGCTGAAGGCTTAGCTGACGAACGCGGCCTCACTGAGTTTGACTTGCCAGATGGAAACCTTCCTGAGGGGCTACTTGCTGCTGCTAAATATGGCGATGCCTGGGCGTTTAGTGACACCTATTGGCAGCGTTGGAATGTACAGGTGAACAACATCTACGTTCACACTGACCGCCCGGTGTACCGCCCTGGTCAAGAAGTGCTGTTTAAGGGAACAGCCCGTGAAGCAGGTAACCTTGCACCTCTTGCCGAGCAAGAAGTAAGCGTGCTTGTGCGCGACGCCGACGGTAACGAAATTTTGCAAAACAACTACACCACAGATGCTTACGGCAGTTTTGATGGCAACTTGTTTCTAGCTAATGAACCGCCGCTAGGCAGTTACAGCATTCAAACCACGCTAGATGGTGTGACCCACTACAGCAGTTTTGCCGTTGAGGAGTACCAAAAACCTGAATACCGTGTGACGGTGACAGCGGATGACCCTGTCGCTATTCAAGGTGATACTACCAGCGTCACTATAGCTGCTGAATACTTATTTGGGGGCGCGGTTAGTGGGGCAGATGTCACTTATGCTGTCGTGAAGCAACCCTATTTTCGGTTTCGTTATCAGTCGCGCTATGGGTTCTACGAAGATTTTAGTTACAGCAGTTTTTACAACAGCGAGATTATTGAGCGCGGGGAGGGTGTACTGGATAGTGAGGGAAAGTTAGTACTCGAGCTACCCCTTTCCCCAGATGACCAAGACTACACCATCCGCGTGCAAGCTGGCGTGACCGACGAAGCCCGGCGCGAAATCAACAGCAGCGGCAGTTTAACCGCCTACCGCGCAGGCATCGTCCTCAACGTTAGCACCAACCGCTACGCGGTCAACGCAGGTGAGGATGTCACTGTGACCGTACAAGCTGAAACCCTGCAAGGTGACCCGGTGAGTATCCCCTTTGAACTTAGCGCTACTCGCTTTTACTGGGTCCGCAATGTGGGCCAACAGGAAGATGCACCCATCGTCACCAGTGGCCGTACTGATACTGAGGGACGCGCAACGTTCACCGTGAGTTACGAGACAGCGGGCAGTTATAGCCTCACCGTCACCGCCCAAGATGCCCAAGGGCGCAGCACAGATGCAACAGATAGCCTGTGGGTGTCTGGTAGTAACTGGTACTGGGCCTATGGCGGACTCACGGTGGAAGCGGACAAACCCGAGTACACCATTGGTGAGGTGGCGCGGTTTGTGATTCAGTCGCCGGTTGAAGACGGTTGGTTGCTCATTAGCCGTGAAGGGGATGAACTCTACGACTACGAGATGATTCAGCTCGAGGGGTCTGCCACCACCTACGACCTCACCATTACCGAGGACATGGCCCCGAATGGCTTTTTATCAGTCGTGGTGATTGGTGACAATCAAACCTATTTCCAAACCGCTGGCTTCCAAGTCCCACCCGAAGATGATTTTTTAACCGTCACACTTACGTCTGACGCAGAAACCTATCAACCCGGTGACAGCGGCACGTTTGATGTTCTTGTGCAAAACGCAGATGGTGACGGCGTACAAGCGCAAGTTACCCTCGGCTTGGTTGATGAAGCCATCTACCTCATCCGCCCAGATACCACGCCAGATATTCGCGGCTTTTTTTACGCTTTGCGCGGGAACGTGGTTGGCACACAACTCAGCAATTGGTACTACTTTGGTCAAGCGGAGACCTTAGCTGCACCGGGCGCACCTGCGCCTATGAGTGAGGCTGTATTTGCCCAAGCTAAACGTGACTTTGCTGAGGCTGAAGTGCGCGAAGATTTCCGCGATACCATCTTATGGTTGCCCTTTTTTGAAACAGATACTAGCGGCCGAGGTCAAGTAAGCGTCACCTTTCCCGATAACCTCACCGAGTGGCGTTTAACCGCCAGAGCCATCACCCTAACTGATGATGTTGGTCAAAACACAGCCAACGTAACGAGTACTTTGCCAGTCATTGCTCGCCTTGCCACACCGCAGTTTTTTGTTCGGGGCGACGAAGCTAGCCTGCGGGTCATCGGACAAAACACACTCACCAGCGACCAACCGGGTGAACTTCAGTTTGAGGCTAGTAATTTAGACACGCTCAGCCCAAGTAGTCAATCCACGACCTTACCCGCAGGCGCGCGTAGCACGGCAGATTTTAATGTGCGTGCCAGTGAAACAGGCACAGCTACGCTCACTGCAACCGCCTTAACGCCTGCTGCCAGCGACGCCATGCGTGTGCCCATTCCGGTGTTACCACGGGGTGTGCGCGATAGCCTCGCATGGGCAAGTCGAGGCAGTGATGAATGGCGGTTTAGCTTGCCGACGGCGACCGACCTCAACACAGTTCAGGGGAATTTGGTCATCACCCCAAGTTTTGGGGCGGCAGTTGCGCCTGCGCTGTCTTACCTAGCTGGCTATCCTTATGGTTGTACCGAGCAGACCATGAGCCGCTTTTTACCAAGTGTTTTAGCCGCTCGAGCTGGCGACCTCGCCCAACTTCCTGATGATGTAGCCGTGAACCTAGATGACTTTGTGGACGCTGGCCTCGCCCGCCTTTATGACTTTCAGCAGAGTGATGGCGGGTGGGGGTTTTGGCAGTTTGATGACTCTAATTTGTTTATTAGTTCGTATGTGGTGAGTGGCTTACTAGATGCCCAAGCTGCCGGGTATGAGGTGCGGGAGGATGTATTAGAAAGGGCACTGAGTTATCTCGAGCAAGCCGTCACAAATCCTGATGAAGTAGAGCCCCAAGGCTTCAACCCCGTCACTAACAACGACGCCATGGCCTACGCCTACTACGCACTCGCCATCGCTGGGCGTGATGTAAGCGGACTTGCAGGTATCGTCGGTGATGGCGACATGACAGCTTACGGCTTAGCTCTCAGCAGCCTTGCCATGATTCGCGCAGGTAACACTATAGAAGCAGAGGTTTACCTTGATCTCTTGCTAGACGGCATCACCGAGCGCGACCAAGTGGCGTATTGGGAAAGTAGCGCTCCTAAGTACTTTTGGAATGACGACCGCGTGGAGACGACTGCTTATGGATTAGAGGCTTTAGCACGCTTGCGTCCAGACGATCCGCGCATTGCTAAGGTTGTGAATTGGTTGTTGCTCGAGCGTCGTGGGGCGCGCTGGTTTTCAACCAAAGATACCGCCGCCGTCATTCGCAGTGCGCTCACCCTTGCAGAAGTCGAACCTGAGGACGACAGCAGTCAACAAGTTACGGTCGAGGTCAATGGTGAAGTCATCAGCCAAGTTGAGCTAGGTCAAACAAGCCAGATGGTTGATGTGAGTGGTCTAGCTGCAGGCGTGAATAGCCTCAACGTCAACCTGTCTGGCACGCGCCGCGCGTATTTGAGTGCCAACATTGACTTTACGGCAGAGGGGGACTTGCAAGCACAAGATGATGGCATCGCCATTGCACGGCAGTATCACAAGCTTGTGCCTAGTACAGATGAAGCGGGCCAGCTTGTCTACGAACGTGAAAACGTGTCGAATATAGCCGTGGGTGACTACGTTTTAGCAACCGTCACCCTCAAACCAAGTGATGCCTACCGCTACGTGATTGTGAATGAGCCCCTTCCTGCAGGGCTTCGCGTGATTGAAAACGACCGCGCGTTTAGGCTAGCAGGTGAACCCTTTGAAGACGAGTTTTTCTATGGCTGGAACTACCGCTATAACGGGCGTGACATCCGTGATGAGCGCATTGATTTTTACTTCACTCGTTTAGCTGAGTCAGTTACGTTCACCTATGTGATGCGGGCAGAAACGCCGGGGCAATTTACCGCCTTACCTAGTCAAGCGTGGCTTATGTACGAACCCAGCGTGCGCGGGCATAGTGCGCCGTTTGTGATGACGGTGGGGGATGGGAGTACGTTGGCAGTACGCTAAGCATCAGGCTCTAATGTTTGCAGTTTTTGCTTGATGTATGCATCATCAATGACGTTGACATCTAATCTGACTGACCTAAGAAACTGACCTAGAAAGATGTGCTTGGTGTTTGTGCTGAGTACATCTTTTAAGTTTGCTGAGCAAGTGTCATCGTCTTGCTATTACTGATGATACTTGTCTGTAGCTCGAGCCCTCCACCTGCGCTAGACTCGAGCCATGATTACCACCACCACCTCAACCCTCCAAGACAAAACCATCGTTGAATACAAAGGTTTGGTCTCTGGTGAAGCCATTTTAGGCACGAATATTTTCAGAGATTTTTTTGCGGGCATCCGTGATGTTGTTGGTGGGCGCAGTGGCGCGTATGAAAAAGCGTTGCGCCGTGCCAAAGACATTGCTGTAGATGAAATGACCAAAGACGCCAAAAAGCTTGGTGCCAACGCGGTGATTGGCATTGACATTGACTACGAAAGCATCAACGTAGACGACAAAGGCAGTATGTTGATGGTGGCCGCTAGCGGTACGGCCGTGGTTGTGCGCTAAAGAGTCACGTGCGGCTAACCATCAACATCGACAAACTTTTGCCACGGTAACGTTTTATCACCATAGACAATAAACGACGGGTTGCGTGCGTGGGGGTCGTCGTAGCGCAACGGCCTTCCCTGAAAGTCACAGACAATCCCGCCCGCTTCTTCCACAATGCACTGGGGGGCAGCGGTATCCCAGGCCATCGTTTTACCA
>JBCCOX010000065.1:0-13132 GCA_039025155.1 Deinococcota bacterium
GTCGGTAACGCTTGGCTGATGGTGTAGCCAGTGTTGCCGTCCACTTGAAGGACAGCGCGACCCTCGACGGCTTTTGCTACGGCACGGTAGCGTTTTAAGTCATCTTCTGGCTCGAGCCCAATCTTCATCTTGAGTACGCTAAACCCGTGTTCATCAAGCGTTTTGGTCGCAGCCGCGGCCATTTTTTCTGGCTCATCTAAATGCACAAAGCCCATCAAATCAACGCCGTCACGTACTTTGCCACCTAACAGTTGATAGATAGGCACGCCAAGTGCTTTACCTTTTAAGTCCCACAAGGCCATGTCCACACCTGAATACGAACACCAGTGGTGCGGCAGTGCTTTACGCATTTTTTGGTTGAGGTGGGTAATGTTGAGGGGGTCTTCACCCATGAGTGCGGGGGCGATGTGCTTGGTGATGTTGGCAGTCATCCCCTCAGCTGTTTCGCCGTAAAAAGGTGCATCCACCGAAACTTGCCCATAACCTATGAGTCCTTCGTCGGTATCCAGTTGAATGAGCAAAGTGGGTGCGCTTTGCTCGCTACCATACGACGTGATCAGCGTGGAGGTACGGGGGATTTTGAGATAACGGACGTGTAAGCCTGTAATTTTCATAATTACCATCCTTTACGTGCTAACTGAGGTATTTGTTGATGGGCTCGAGGCTTAAAATCTCAACCTATGAGTTGATACTTGTTCAGACTTAAAAGTAGCTTTTGATGGCTGTTGAACTAAGTTCTGAGATGAACCATGAGTTACGTTTTACCGACGATTTATGGAATCCAGACTACAAACAGCACCGCGCCTTGACAACTGTTAACAATTGACAGTTATAGTAGGCTAACACGTTCACGGCAAGATTGTTGCAACTTTATGTTGCCGTCAGATTACTATCCAATCTATCGTTTGCTTTTTACATGCTCAAACCTTGAGACTGTTAAACCCTGTCTGAGAGAGAAGATAACAAGGTCTCGAGCCAATATCAACAAGCTCGCCAAGTCCATCTCATTAACTGTTGAGGAGTGTTACATGCGCGTTCAATTTTCAGGCGATGACGTCATGCGTTGTCATCAAGTGCAATTTCCAAAAATCATTATTCGAGTTAGCAGATGACAGCACGGTATCGGTTTGGTTTTGATATTGGCGGCACGTTTACCGACTTTGTGCTACTCGACACACAGCAAGGTACCATCGCCAGTTACAAAACCCTAACCACACCCGAACACCCGGCTAAAGCGGTGATTGAAGGTTGGGAGACGTTGCTCGAGCGCGCCTCTGCTACAAGTGAAAATGTAGAAACCGCTATTCACGGCACAACTTTAATTACGAATGCACTTATTGAGCGTAAAGGTGCCAAAACTGCTTTAGTCACCACCAAAGGATTTCGGGACATCCTCGAGCTAGCCAGGGAAATGCGTTACGACATCTACGATTTGCTACTTGTCCTACCCGAGCCACTTGTCCCCCGTCCACTGCGACTAGAAGTGGATGAACGCATCACCGCCAAAGGTGAGGTGATTAGCCCCCTTAACCCTACTGACTTAGCAGCACTCAAACCCATCTTGGCAGAGCAGGATGTCAAAGCTGTAGCAGTTTGTTATTTACATGCGTTTACCAATAGCGATCACGAAGAACAGACAGGCACATGGTTTAAGGAACACCTCGCAGACATGAGTGTCTCCCTTTCCAGTGAGGTTGCCCCCGAAATCCGCGAGTATGAGCGCATGTCCACGACGGTTTGTAATGCTTACGTGCAACCCTTAACCGAGCGCTACCTCGAGGACTTACAAGCTGACCTCCGCAAAACGGGGTTTCAACACGGTGTGTATTTGATGCTCTCGAGCGGCGGTATTAGTAGCCTCGAGCAAGCTTCTCGCTTTCCGGTGCGCCTAGTTGAATCCGGTCCAGCGGCGGGCGCGCTCGTCGCCGCCTACTACGGGCAACTCGTTGGTGAGGACAACGTTGTCTCGTTTGATATGGGTGGCACGACCGCTAAGATGTGTCTCATCAAAGACGGTCAACCTACCGTCACCGACACCTTTGAAATTGCCCGTGTCCACCGCTTTAAGCGTGGTAGTGGCTTACCCATCCGTGTGCCAACCATCGAGTTAATTGAGATTGGCGCCGGGGGTGGGTCCATTGCTCGAGTGGACGAACTCGGCCTCCTCAAAGTTGGTCCGGAATCCGCGGGAGCCTCACCTGGCCCGGCTTGTTACGGACTAGGTGGCGACAAACCCACGGTGACGGACGCGGATTTACTCCTTGGCTACCTCAACCCAGACTTCTTTTTAGGTGGACGCATGTCGCTGGATGTTAACGCTGCGGAACAAGCTGTCCAAAAGGTGCTCGCTGAACCCTTGGGACTCAGCATTACCGATGCAGCACACGGCATTTACCGGGTCGTGAACGAAGCGATGATTTCCGCAACAAGGGTTCACATCGCGGAGCGCGGTGCCGACCCAAGGCGCTTGCAACTTACGGCGTTTGGTGGCGCGGGACCGATGCATGCGCACGCGATTGCATCAGCACTTAACATGAAAGGTTACGTACTTCCTGCTAGCGCCGGGGTAGCCTCCGCACTTGGATTTTTGACGGCACCCATTGCCTTTGAGTTTGCCCGCACCTACATCAGCAAGTTAGATGCGAGCACCTTACAAGATTTAGATGAGGTCTACAGCGCGCTCGAGGCTGAAGGACGGCAAACCTTAGCTGAGGCTGGTGTAGCTGAGGCCGACATGACCTTTACCCGCCAAGCAGACTTGCGCCACGTGGGGCAAGGTCACGAGATTTTGGTTGAGCTACCTTACGACAAACTTGCCAATGTTGATTTAGACAATGATTTACGGCCGCATTTTTATAGCGCCTACGAAGCCATTTATGGACACGCACACCCACATTTGGGACTCGAGCTCACCACCTGTCGCCTCACCGCCAGCGGTCCCAAACCCGAACTCCACCTGTATCAAGTGGAAGCAAGTGGCGCTGATCCAAGTACGGCCGTCAAAGGCTCCCGCCAAGCGTATTTTGCAGAGGCTGGCGGTTTTGTTGATACACCACTTTATGAGCGAAGTAAGTTGTCACCGAGCATGACCTTTAACGGCCCCGCCATTGTTGAAGACATCGACTCAACCTCAGTCATTGGCCCCAACACCACGGTGAAGATTGACAGCTATGCCAACCTCATCGTGACGTTCATCCAATCATGAAATATCGAGTTATGAGAGACGGATCATGAGTTACCGCTTTGGCTTTGACATCGGCGGAACGTTTACTGATTTTGTGCTTATTGATAACGTCACAGGTGCCATGAGTAGCTACAAAACTTTGACCACGCCAGACAATCCCGCGAGGGCTGTCATTGAGGGCTGGACGCATCTTTTAGAAGATGCCAACATCAACCCAGACCAAGTCGACAACGCCATCCACGGCACCACTTTAATTACCAACGCGCTCATTGAACGCAAAGGTGCACCCACTTTGTTGCTGGTGACTAAAGGCTTTCGGGACGTGCTGGACACGCAAAAAGAAATGCGTTACGACATTTACGACCTGCACGCTGAACCCGTCACGCACTTGGTACCGCGCCCGCTGCGGTTTGACGTTGACGAACGGCGAGATGCATTTGGGGATGTTATCACGCCCTTAAATATAGATAGCTTAGAGGCTATGAAAGCGGTGCTCGAGCAAGCTGGCGTCACTCAGGACATTGAATCCGTTGCGGTCTGTTTACTGCACGCGTTTACTAATTCCGAGCACGAGCAGCAGGTAGCAAACTGGCTCGAGCAAAACCTACCTCACCTAACTGTGTCGCTCTCGAGCCAAGTTGCGCCGCAAGTGCGCGAGTACGAACGCATGTCTACGACAGTTTGTAACGCCTACGTGCAACCGCTCACGTCCAGATATTTACAACAACTGGCGGACGAACTCAAAACCCACGGTTTCCAACAAGACTTGTATGTAATGCTCTCGAGCGGCGGCATCTGCACCCTCGATACAGCGTGTACTTTTCCGGTGCGCTTGGTTGAGTCCGGTCCCGCAGCGGGTGCACTCGCCGCCATGTTCTACGGAAAACTAACGGGTCACGAAAACCTCATGTCGTTTGACATGGGCGGCACCACCGCCAAAATGTGCTTAATTGACGGCGGTCAACCCGCTATGTCAGACAGTTTTGAGATTGCTCGTGTCCACCGTTTTAAGCGAGGTAGTGGTCTACCCATTCGCGTGCCAACTATCGAACTCATTGAGATTGGTGCAGGCGGTGGGTCCATTGCTCGAGTAGATGAGCTTGGCCTCCTCAAAGTTGGTCCCGAATCTGCGGGAGCGTCACCGGGGCCAGCCTGCTACGGACTTGGTGGCGACAAACCCACGGTGACGGATGCTGATTTGCTCCTGGGCTACCTCAACCCGGACTTCTTTTTGGGTGGGCGCATGTCGTTAGATGTTGATGCAGCTACTCGAGCCATCACCAAGCACCTCGCCAAACCTTTAGAGATAGAGGTTAGCGATGCTGCTTACGGTGTCTACCGCGTGGTCAATGAAGCGATGATCTCAGCAACGCGGGTACACATTGCGGAGCGCGGTGCGGATCCACGGCGGCTTCAGCTTATTGCCTTTGGTGGTGCCGGACCCATGCACGCGCACGCGATTGCGTCGGCCCTCAACATGAAAGGCTATATTTTGCCCGCCAGTGCGGGGGTAGCCTCAGCGTTAGGATTTCTCACCGCACCCATTGCCTTTGAGTTTGTGCGTACCTTTATAAGTGAACTTACGCCAGCAACCTTGCCTGAGCTAGATGATATTTACAGCGCACTGGAAACTGAAGGGCGCAAAACCTTAGCTGAAGCTGGCGTGGCTGAGGCAGATATGACCTTTACCCGCCAAGCGGATTTGCGCCATGTAGGACAAGGCTACGACGTGACGGTGAGTTTGCCTTACAGCAAGTTAGCTGAGGTTAGCCTCGAGACCGACCTTAAACCCCGTTTTTACAGTCACTACGAGAGTATTTACGGACACGCCCACAAACACCTCAACGTGGCCATCAGCAATTGCCGTTTAACTGCTAGTGGCCCTAAGCCAGAGGTGACGTTACAAGTTACAGCCGAGCTCGAGGGAAGTCATGTGCAAACTGCCCTCAAAGGTCATCGTCCTGTTTATTTTGCGGAAGCAGGTGGGTTTACCGAGACACCGCGTTATGACCGTAACAAGTTTGCCAGCGGCATGGCGTTCACTGGACCAGCCATCATTGAAGAAATTGATTCAACGGCGGTCATTGGACCCAATACACAGGTGCGGGTCGATGATATTAACAACCTCATTGTGACTTTTACCGATGCTGATGTTGCACCCACAAAAGAAGGCTAAGGAGTGTCTATGAGTAGCATAACGCCCTCACCTCGAGCTGAATTTGATCCAATTGAACTGGAAATTTACTGGCAGCGTCTCATCGCCATGATGGACGAAGTGGACAACGCCACTGTGCGCACCTCGTTTTCAACCATTGTGGGTGAAAGCCGCGACTTTGCCTGCATTTTGGTGAATGCAGATGGTGTGTCGTTGTGCCAATCCAGTTTGAGCCCGCCTAATTTTTGTGTGGTGTTACCGCGCACGTGTAAGATTTTGCTCGAGCACTTTCCCGCTCACACCCTCCAACCCGGTGATGTCCTTTGTACCAACGACCCGTGGATCGGCACCGGCCACTTGCCCGATTATGTGGTTGTGACGCCGGTATTTTACAAAGATAAACTCGTCGCATTCATGGGTACAGTTGCCCACTTAGCGGATGTCGGCGGTCACGCTGGCGACATTGAAGCACCGGATGTCTTTACCGAAGGCGTGTGTGTGCCACCTGCCAAGCTCTATCAAGCAGGTCATGAGAATGAACTTCTGTTTGACATCATCGGTAAAAACTGCCGCGTGCCGGAACTTGTCTTGGGAGATTTAAGGGCGATCGTTGGCACCCATCAAGTAGGGTCAAAACGCTTGGTTGAGTTTTTGGACGATAGTGAGTTAGATGACCTCGAGCGCCTCTCAGAGGTTATCCTCACCCGTTCCGAAGCACGCATTCGCCAAAAAATCAGCGACTTACCAGATGGTATCTACAGCTTTGGGCTAGACATCGATGGCTATATCAACATCGTCCACTTACAAGCCAGCGTCCACGTGCGCGGGTCGAATATTTTTGTGGATTACACCGGAACCTCGCCACAGGTTGATTACGCCGCCATCAACTGCGTTTACAACACCACTTACGCCTCAACGTTGTATCCGTTTAAGTGCGCACTGGCTCCCAACATTCCTAATAATGAAGGACTGTTCCGACCTTTGCATGTGTCGGCACCAGAAGGCTGCATCCTCAACTGCACCTTTCCGCATCCGGTGCAAGCACGGGCCAAAACCACCAACAACATCAACCAAGTTTTATTCGGCGCGGTTTGGTCTATTTTGGGTGAGCACGCGCAAGCAGGCAGCGGGTCTATTTGGCCGTTTAGCGTGAGCGGCGAAGCGGAAGGCTACGGGCGGTTTTCAGTCCATATTTTGCCGCACGGTGGGCGCGGGGCCATGCGCAACCTTGACGGCCTCTTGCCGATTGCGTTTCCACACAATAGTTCGGTCACACCCATTGAAATTATGGAAGCGCAAGCGCCCCTGCTGATTAAGCACAAAGAGCTACTAGCAGATACAGCAGGCGCAGGTAGAACGCGCGGCGGGCTAGGTCAGCGGATGACGTTTAAGAACATTGGTGAAACAGCCTACAACGCTAGAGTTCGTCCCGATAAAATTTTTTGTGCGCCGCCCGGTATTAACCAGGGTCACAACGGCACAACCGGCACGGTGAGATTTAATGGTGAATTACAAGAGCGTTTCCCCATTTTTCACTTTGCACCCGGCGATGAAATTGAAATGCGGATGCCCGGTGGAGCTGGCTTTGGAGACGTTCACGAGCGGGCTAAAGAGGATGTGCTCGAGGATCTCCAACTAGGCTACATCTCAGCTGAGGCCGCCGTTGATACTTATGGGCTAGATAGTACTGAGGAGGGTGCACATGATTGATCCCATCAGCCTCGAGGTCATGTGGCAGCGCCTTGTTGCCATTGCCGACGAAATTGATACCGCCACCATTCGCACGTCGTTTTCGACCATTGTGGGGGAAAGTCATGACTTTGGCTGCGTGATTATGGACGCAAAAGCCGCCGGCCTAGCCCAAGCACAGTGGAGCCCGCCGCAGTTTTGTACCATGCTACCGCGCACGACAAGGGTGATGCTCGAGAAATTCCCGGTGAGCACCTTACAGCCTGGGGACGTCCTCGCGACCAACGACCCCTGGATTGGTAGCACCCACTTGCCCGACTACAACTTGGTCTCGCCTGTTTTTCACCATGGGAAAGTAGTAGCCTTTTTAGGCACCGTTGCGCATGTTTCTGATGTGGGCGGGCACCTTGGCGACCTAGAAGCGCCGGACATGTTTACCGAAGGCACCCGCTTAATGCCCAACAAGTTTTACAGCGCGGGTCAGGTTGAACCGATTATTGAGGAGTTCATCGCTGCCAACTGCCGCGTACCGGACATGGTGTTGGGCGACTTGCACGCCATTGTCGGCACGCACCGCATTGCGGCCAAGCGCATTCAAGACTTTTTAGATGACTACAACCTCGAGGACTTACAAGAATTATCGGATGCTATCTTAGACCGTTCCGAGCAGGCCTTGCGCAGTGCTATTCGCGCCTTACCAGATGGCGAAGTGGACTACAGCATCACCGCTGATGGCTACTTGGAACCGTTTACCCTCAAGCTCAAACTCACCATTGATGGCGGCACCATCCACATGGATTTTGTGGGCAGTTCACCGCAGCAGTCGCACTCTGCGATTAACGCTGCGTTTAACATCAGCTATTCCACGGCGGTTTATCCCATCAAGTGTATGCTGGCGGGGAATATTCCCAATAACGACGGGCTGGTGAAACCGCTCAACATCACTGCGCCCCTTGGATCAATTGTGAACTGCACTTTTCCTGCGCCGGTGAAAGCTCGAGCCAAAGTCATTAAACACATTCCGCCCTTAGTCTTTGGAGCCTTTGAAAAACTCCTCCCCGGTGAAACCATTGCAGCAGCAGGCGGCATCTTCCCATTTCACTTTGTGGGCGTGGACGAACGTTTCGGGAAATTTGCTGTGCATATGCTACCCCACGGCGGCCTCGGTGCCACTAAAAACGCCGACGGTCTCTTACCAAGTGCCTACCCCCATAACAGCACGGTGACACCTACCGAGATTATCGAGTTACAGTGTCCAGCCATCATGGCAGAAAAAACCATGTTGATTGATTCAGGTGGTCCGGGTGCGACCCGCGGTGGTCCGGGGCAAAAGATTGTCATGCGTTGTACAGCTAAAAAATCTTTGCTTTTAACCATTCGCCCAGATTTGATGAAATTCCCCGCGCCGGGCCTAAACGGCGGGGCAGATGGCGCACGCGGCAATGTCTTTTTGAATGATGAGGGTATAACGCGGTTTATCCCACTGGACTGGCACCCCGGTGATGAAGTGACGCTTGTTGTGCCCGGTGGTGGCGGTTTTGGGGATCCACAAGAGCGTACCAAAGAGGCTATTCTCGAGGACGTTGCCCTAGGCTTAGTCAGTGCCGAGGCTGCCAAAGATGTTTACGGCGTAAGTGATCCCATCGACGTGTCAAGCTTGCAACAAGATGCCCTCAAACACGTTGTAGCTGAGCAAAAAGCACGGAGCCAGTCATGACAACCTCAGCCTCAAGTACAACAAAATCAATGACAACTGCTGACTTAGCTGAACGGGATGCTCGTATTGCGCGAACTCGAGCCGCCCTCGCAGCCAACAACCTCGATGCACTGCTCGTTGCTGGCAAAGGTCACTGGTGGACGGGTCGCGGCTACTTGCGCTATTTCACCGACTTTCACTTATGGGGTCATGACGGGCTTTATCTACTGCCTTTAAACGGCGAACCTGCCCTGACCCTCTCGAGCCCTGCCGTAGCAAGCCGTATTGCTGCCAAGGGTTGGGTCACCGACACACGCGGTGATGTTTACCTTGTTCCACGTATGGTGGATGCCCTCAAAGAACGCGGTCTAGCAAGCGCGAACATTGGCATTGCAGGCATGCGGTTTATTTTGTCCGCTGGTAGTTACACTGAGTTGCAGCGCTTACTACCCGATGCCACGTTTAGCGATGCTGACGAGCTACTTGACCGCATTCGTATGGTTAAAAGCGACCTAGAAATTCAACAAGAGTATGAACTCTGGGATGTTGCCAAAAAAGCTATGACTTACTTTCAAACCTGTTTGCCCGATGCCAAAGGGATGAGTCAGCTCGAGCTAAGTAGTGAAGTCTGCAAACAAGTCTGGGCGGCTGGCGCACGGGACATTCTCATTTTTATTGGCGAAGCACCGGGCGTCTACGACCCACCCCAAAACATTCCCCTAAGTTGCGACGACAAAGTGCGTTTTCACTTGGAAATTTGCGGTCCTAGCGGACACTGGTGTGAAATTACAGTAAATTGTGCGTTTCAGGAACCCAGTGAGCTCGAGCAGAAGATTATGGGTGACGAACTTCTCGCCTTTGATGAAGTGCGCAAGATGGCCAAACCCGGTGCGCACTTGAGTGATTTAGCTGCAACATTTAACCGAGTGCTCGAGCAACAAGGGTGGAACCTCGGCGAGCCAACAACACATTTTCACTTTCACGGGCAAGGTATGGACACTATTGAACGGCCGTGGTTCGCTCAGAAAGAGCCTTGGGGCCAGTCGCAAGATTGGATGCTCGAGGCAGGCACTGT
Source organism: Deinococcota bacterium (assembly GCA_039025155.1). Classification (GTDB taxonomy): domain Bacteria; phylum Deinococcota; class Deinococci; order Deinococcales; family Trueperaceae; genus JBCCBI01. The sequence goes on from JBCCOX010000065.1 coordinate 9,800, forward strand.
CTTGTCGTATCATCCACGCCGCAATGTATTGCCGTCAGGAACTTGGGGCACTGGTCTCAACGAAGACATTTTGATTACCGAGCAAGGCGCTATGCGTTTGAGCAAAGACTGGAATCAACGCTGGCGGATGATGTAGGCATCTAAGCAGGTTGTCTTTTGGCTGGCGTCCACATAGGTCCCATAACTAGAAGTAAAACAATGATGTTAAAAAAGGCATTGGATGGATTTCCTGACGTAATTGAGCCAAAACTATCCAAAAAGAACCATGCAAGTGCGCCAATGAGCAGCGATCTTCTAACGCCTTCAGGCGCTAAGTCGTAAACCCATTGGCGCAGACAAAACACCATCACACCCCAGCCGAGCAAAAAACCTCCAGTGAGTGCACTTAGGAACCTAAGTGTTGGGTCAGTGTAAACTTGTTGTCCGTCTACCGGCCAACTGAGAACGTCAAGCGTCCATCTTGCCATTCCTGAGGTAGCAGGTATTGTCCCCAGTGCAAAAATTGGACCAAAACAGCCGATGACAAATGCCGAGATAAAAAGCCAGTTTTTGTGGGCTTGTGACCAGCCTTGGCTTACGGTTGAGCTTCGCATAGGGTTCCCTTTCAGATGTTGGTACATCGCTAAGATAAATGGGCTTTACAAAGATTGTGTAATTAATGTTACACGTAACAATTGTTACACGTCGCCCTCTATTTTGTCAAAGGATGCAGTTGCTTATGACGTTTCAAAAGAGGCTATAAAGTATCGATTCTCTATCATTCACAGCATTTCCATCTGGAGTTTCCCCAGTAACTTCAGATGCGAGCTAGGCGAGTTGAAACAAACCCACGTAGTGCAGGGGAGCTTAATCTTGGATTTGCTTTCATTACTGAAACGACATCCACGATTAAACCCCGCCAGCATTGACTGTGTCACTGGCGGGGTTGCTTTTGAGAGCTTATGTTGTTGTCGAGCTAAACTGTGCTAGCAAATGTTAGGAGCAGCTAGCAAAGGGTTAATCCGATGCTGCTGGACTTGGTTGAAGTCGTCCTGAGCTAACCTCAGATGAATCTGTCTTCGCAGCAGTGCTAGGACTTGGGTAGTTGCCACGTTCAAATCGGTAAAACACCGCAGGCACCACAAACAGGGTAAGAATTGTGGAGGAGAGTACGCCCCCAGCAATTACAAGTCCAAGTGGACGACGAAACTCCGCGCCACTGCCTAAACCAATTAACAGCGGAATGCTGATGATGACAATGGTACCCGCTGTCATCAAAATGGGGCGCAAGCGTAAACGGCCAGCCTCCACCAGAGCCTCTTTAAGGTCGAAAGTGTCACCTTCTTTGATCTGTGACATGACCACATCGAGCAGCAAAATGGCGTTTTTGGTGACTAGCCCGATAAGCGACACAAAACCCAACACGCTGATGACGTTCAAGTCGCTACCTGTGACGTAAAACAGCCAAAACGCACCTACCAATGCTAATGGCACAGTAAGCAGCAAATAAATTGGATACTTGAAGCTGTTGAACTCGCTGGCAATCACCAAGTAGTTAAGCAAGAGTGCGACCACCACAGCAATAGGACCGTATAAGAGGAGGTTACCTAGTAAATCCGGCCCAATGCCGCGACCAAGTGTCACCTCGTCGTCAACGATGCCTTGTGTGCGAAAGGCTTCCTCAAACTCAGCACGTACACGCTGTTGACCGGGTGCTTCACGGGTGAGGTTTACATCTATTGTACTTATAAACCCGCCTGGGCCGCGGCTAATCGTAACTGGTACAGATTGAATCGTGAATTCACCGAGTGCACTAAGTGGCAAATATTGATCTAACCCTGGTGCGTAAATAGGCGCACTAATGAGCGCTTGCTCATCGCGTAAGTAGATGGGATTCGCTTTAAGGCGTACAGGAATCTCGTTGCCATTGTCGCGGACGTCAGCGACTTCAATGCCGACGTTGTAGGTGCGTAGGGTGCGCCCCACATCGGAAGGGGTAAGACCGGTGCCAGCAAGTCGAGCCGGATCAATGACAAACACACGCTCACCAATGGCTCCCTCGAGCGACGATGACGATTCACGTGTAAACGGGCTCGCTTGCACAATCGCCAGTGCTTGTGCGTCCCGCTCACGTAACAGCCCGAGATTATTTGACGTGAGTGTTAGGGTCACATCTGCCCCACCTGGCCCGCCGCCACTATCGCTACTCACAGTTACTTCGGCTTCAGGAATAGTTACAAGTATGTCTTCTCTGAGGCGAGTTTGCAGGGCCTCAGCAATATCAAATGACGAACGCTCTCGATCGTTTAAATCTGCTAGTTCTAAGATTAAACTCGATTCCGCTGTTGTAGGTACACCCGACCCCGTCACTGCACCCACTGTGGTTTGAACGCGGGTGACTTCTGGGATGAAATTGGCTTCAGCTTCGATTAGTTTAGTGACTTCATTTGTACGGTCAAGCGAGGTTGAGGGCGGCATCTCGAGACTAACCTCTACCAAGCCCGCATCACTATTGGGTGAAAAGTTAAAGGGAATGCGGGGTGCTACCACTACAATGCTCGAGACCAACAAGATAGCCACAATAATGACCAAGGTACTCTGTGAGAGGACGGCTCTAAGCGCCCGCGCGTAAACCTCACGCAAACCTATTACACCGCGGTCAACCGCAAGGTGTAAACTGTAGGTAATCGCACCGAAAAAATAGGTGATGATGCGCAGTACATAGCGTAAAACAATGATGGCAATGGGTAATACTGCGATGACAGCTAAACCTGGCAAACCTACACGGCGAAAAGCAACCAACGCCAAAACCGCAGTGAGCATGAGGTAGGGCACTAACCTGCCGGGTTTACGTAGGGCTGCAAACAAACCTCGCACGTCACTGGGTAGCTTCCCAAACGAACGCCCAAAGACACCCCAGCTCGGCAAGCCCGGATTAGGTAAGTAGGCTAGGCGCACCGTGAGGAAAAAGAGGGCCTCGAGGTAAGACACAGCAATGGCTGCGGCTAGGGTTAACCCAAACTGGGCAAAAAAGGTACCAATGGTTCCTGGCAAAAAGCTAATGGGCAAAAACACAGCTAAAATCGACAAAGTTGCTGTGAGAACGGCGACACTCACCTCACCTGCACCTTTTAATACGGCCTCAAGCGGGCTGTAACCGAGGTTACGGTAGCGCTCGATGTTTTCAGCAATCACAATAGAGTCATCAACTACTAAGCCCACCGCCACGGTGATTGCGAGGAGCGTCATAAAATTAAAGGTGAACCCCAACAAGTTAATGACAATGAATACACCCGTGAGCGTGATGGGAATGGCCAGAACCACTGAAAAGGTTGACCCCACTTTGCCAATAAA
>JBCCOX010000066.1:0-12967 GCA_039025155.1 Deinococcota bacterium
CAGTGCTTCTTCAGAAAGTCCTAAACCGCTGTCTTCGACTTGTACCCAAATTTCTTGAGACCTGTTCTGTCCCGCGCGAATGTTCACAGCAAGGTGAGTATCTGTAGACGATGCATGGCGTAGGGCATTACCGACGAGATTGCTGAAGACTTGCTCGAGCCGCAGCCCATCTCCCTCAATCCAGAGGGGTTCGTCGGGTACGTCGAGCACGATGTTCACATCAGCGGCACGCTTGCTGGCATCGTTGGCAACATTGTCCAGCACATCGCGTAGGTCGAGTTGATGTTGCTCGAGCGTAAGGCGGCCGGCATCGAATAGCGATAGCGTACGCAGGTCATCTACCAAGCGGGTAAGGCGTTGGGTATGGCGTTGTAAGCGGTTAACTTCCTGACCATCTAGGGGCAATACGCCATCTTCTAATGCGGTTAGACGGGCGCTCATCACAGCCAAGGGGGTGCGCAGTTCGTGAGCGATGTTGGCGATCATGGTCGTGCGCTCGCCCTCTTGCTGCTCGAGCGTTGCCGCCATGTGATTAAAATTCTGCGCCAGTAGTTCGGTTTCTAGGTCACTTGGTCCAACTAAGCTAGCCCTAGCCGATAGATCACCACCGCTGAGTTGTTGAGCAGCGCGTGCGACGGAACTCACCGGCTTAGCAATGCGCCGGGCGACGAGCACGGCGATGGTAGCGGCTACCAAGCACGCTGCTAGCGCGGACAGTAGCAAATTGCGTGAGCGTTCGGCGCGGACGTCGTTGGCAATGTCCTCGAGCGTCGTTAACCGGCGTTGAAAAGATTGCAAAACTTGCTGCCGTAACAGGCGCTCTTGTGAATCATCTGGTGTGTTTGTGGTAGCAGGTCGCTGGATGTTACTGGGAGGTGTACCATTTGGGCTGGCAGCACCCGGTGTGGACGGTCCTTCAGGCATAGGACGTAACGGTCTACCTAACGCTGACCTCGCCGAGCCGATCCTACGGATGACCTCTGGTAAATTTTGACCTATGCCTCTGGGGGTGTTAGCAATATCTTGCAACGCAGCAAAATCATCTGGATTTTCCAAAATGCGTTCAACATCACGGCGAATGTTGGGCGGTAGCGTTTCCAAACGGCTGCGAAATACGTACAACGGTAAGACGATCATCAGTGCAATGGACACCAGCGTGACCGCCACCATGGCCACGACGAGGCGGGTGGTAAGGCTTAATCGAGTGGAGGGGGGATCAGATGATCGCATGAGGTGTTATGTGAAGTCCTTGGATACAAGTTGAATGTTTACTTACGGGGCTGCCTCGCCTGATCTGTCGCGCGGTGTTGCGCGCAAGCTGTAGCCCATGCCATACACGGTTTCGATGAGGTTACCTGCACCCAGTTTAGCAAGTTTACGGCGGATGTTTTTGAGGTGACTGTCAATCACGCGCTCGAGCGCGTCCCGTTCAGGTAGTGCGGCATCAAGTAAATCTAAGCGGCTAAACACCCGCTGCGGATGTTTGGCGAGGTGGGTGAGCAAGCGAAACTCGGTAGCGGTTAAACGTAGCGGCGTGCCGGACACAGTTGCCTCGAGGCTTGCTTCATCCAGTTCTAACGGCCCCACCCGAATCAACGCACGCTCAAAACTGCCTTGGCTACGCCGTAAAACCGCCCGTACCCTAGCCACCACCTCACGTGGGTTAAAAGGCTTGACGATATAATCATCTGCCCCCAAATCCAACCCACGCAGTTTGTCATCGTCTTCAGCTTTGGCGGTAAGCATTAAAACAGGCGTTTGCGGCGAGCTTTCCTGAAATTGTTTGAGTAAACTGAGGCCGTCCCGGCCGGGCAGCATGATGTCCAGCAAAACCAGATCTGGACGTACCGCCAAAAAAAGGGAAACTGCCCGCTCACCGTCGTGGGCGCGCTCGACGCTGTGGCCTTCACGTTGCAAATAGGCTTCAACAACGTCTGCCAGTTCAACTTCGTCCTCAACAAGTAAAATAACGGCCATAAGATGTTTCTTTCAGAGGGTACTCATGTTCTCGAGACAACCCTAATTTATACACGACATAAATGTCATCACGTTGAACATGGAGCGTGATGACATTTGACTTCTACTTACGAGACTAACACTATAAAATTAAGATGTATGGACGAGGCATTAGCTGAACGCGATTACGGGTTGCTGCGACCAGGGCGCTCTGGGCGATTACCTCTGTTACCGCGTTCTTGCCGTCCAACACGGTTACTACGGTCACCACGTTCTTCACGGTTGCCTCGTTCACCGCGTCCAATACGTGAAGCACGGACAATCTCACGGGCTTCGGGATAGGTTTCGGCAAAGCTTGTAACGTCTTCACGTAAGGTCGCCATCTCACGGGTGAGTGCGAGGCGTTCTTCGGACACGGCCTGACGCGCAAGTTCGCGGGCGACAGCGGGTGGTTCACCTGCTTCAAGGGCATCCACATAAACTTGCATGCTGCTAGTGCGTAATTCTAAACCAGAATCTGCTAAATCGGCGACGCGGGTTAGCAGCACTTCAGCCTCGGCACGACTTTCTTCGGGGAGGCGCTCGAGCAGCTCGAGCTGCCGTGCTTCACGCTGTAATTGGCGCAATTCAGTTATATCTTGTGCAAATCCAAATCCAAAACTGACTGCAACCATCACAAGAGAACTTAAAATCACCTTTTTCATGTTTATATCTCCTTTCACACGCGCTACAGGCAAGCTGGAAACACTGCCTTGCGTGGATAATTGGAGTATGGAAGGCAAATGTGCAAAAGTTGTGGAGGCTTTGGTGGGGACAATTTCACATGTCGTGTACGGTATCAGCGAGTACCAAAGTGTGATGATATTTCAGTGATGGTTACACGTGATGTTGATACAGTCACTACCATCAAACTACATTCAGCAAAATTATCTGGCTTTGTGGTGTATCACCTTATCGCGTGATTGCTAAGGTTAAACCTTAAACAGGATAAGCGTTGATAACATGATTCTTACTATTTTTGTGGCGACGCTATGCTGCGTCAGGCATTAATGTTCTTGGTCTCCCTAGATGTCTCCGAATTGGCTGTTGATGTGCTAAAAAAGCCCTACGTGGCCATGGGGGTATACATGACACAGCGCAGGGCATTGTACTTGCTTGTACTTGCTTGTACTTAGTTGTACTTATGATGTACGTAGGTTGAACTTGACAGATACGTTAGTAGTTTGAGCTTAGTCAGCCGCAACAGCGCGGGGCTCGAGCGCATGGCGAATGGCTGCCTCGAGCTTCGTCATGCCTTCGTCTAGTTCAGCGTCTGTCATGTTGATGGGCGGTAGCAGACGAATTACATTGCTGTACGTACCTGTGGGTAAAAGTACCAAACCGTTGTCACGTGCGTGATTCACAATGGCCGTTTGAGCTGCTTTATGCGGTGCTTTGCTGACCGGGTCTGCAACCAATTCAATGCCAATCATGGCACCTAAGCCGCGCACGTCACCAATTTGAGGCAGCTCACGTTGCAGCTCGGACAAGCGCGCTTTAATTGTGTCACCAATGACCTGAGCACGTGCTAGCAGGCCGTCTTGCTCAATGACCTCGAGCGTGGCCAGTGCCGCTGCACAGGCTGTAGGGTTGCCCCCAAAGGTTGAGCCAAGTTGCCCGCCACGAATCTCGTCCATAATGCTGGCTTTACCAATCACTGCAGACAGTGGAAACCCAGACGAAAGCGCTTTGGCACTACAGACAAGGTCAGGCTCGAGGTCGTAGTGATCAACCGTCCACCACGCCCCTGTACGGCCGATGCCAGCTTGCACTTCGTCGTCAATCCAGAGCGCGCCGATCTCATCGCAGTAGGCTCTGAGCGCACGTAAAAACTCGGCTGGCGCAGGAATAAAGCCGCCTTCGCCAGCGACAGGTTCGATGATGAACGCTGCCACTTCAGGTTCACCGATAGTTGTGTAAACTCGGTCACGAATTTCTGCGAGAACACGTTGAGAATATGCTTCAGTTGATAAGTCAGCATAAGAACTACGGTAATGGTAAGGGTAGTTGAGGCGGTAAATCTCAGCTGCTCTAGGTGCAAAGCCTTCTTTGTACGGGTTGGCTTTACCTGTTAGCGACAGCGCCATGTGGGTGCGTCCGTGAAAAGCGTGGGTAAAGGTGATGATACCTTGCCGCCCAGTGTAGACTCGGGCCACTTTCACCGCGTTTTCAACAGCCTCAGCACCCGAGTTAATTAAAAAGGTCTTTTTAGCACTTGCACCCGGTGCAATGCTGTTGAGCTTTTCTGCTAGGGCAATGTAACTTTCGTGCATGCCCACTGCAAAACAGAGGTGCTGAAAGGTCTCAGCTTGGCGCTTCACGGCATCAATCACCTGCGGATGTGAGTGACCAATGTTCATCACGGCAATGCCCACACTCCAGTCGAGGTACTTGTTGCCGTCGGCATCCCAAATATACGAACCTTGAGCTTTTTGGGGGTAAAACGGGTGGATGGAATAAGCAGCCGGTGCTACAGCCTGCGTACGGCGTTCAGCAAGTGATGCGTTGGACATTAAGCCTCCCTAAAATCTATAACTAGACTCGAGTAATGACCCGTGTACAAATTTGTCAACGATTTTGTCAATGATGAGGTGAGTAGTGTAAATACTTACAAATCAAAGGTGATTGAGCTAAAAAACTTAATTAACTAAGCATAAAACCAAAGATTTCCATTGATTAGTCTAGCACAAGATGATGCTCGCTGTGAACCCTCTGGCAAATGCCTGTATAAGCCTCTACTGAAACGACTAAAAATAAATAATTTTTGCGCCAGTTCATAAAATGAGAGACATGAGTAGGTTTGTAGCCTGCGAGTCAGTGGGTGGTGTGAAATGTGTTACTCTGCCTGCCTTGGGAGGAGAAGGTGTCAAAACACGTTAGCATCAAGCTGTGTGTCATAGGTTTGACGCTTAGCGCGCTGATAACAGCCTTCATAGAACCCACGGATGTGCCCCTGTCAAGCCTGCAAGATTCAGCTCGCTTGACCACTGCAACAACGTTTAGGTATGACCGTGGACAAGAGGTAGACCTTGTGTTTACACCGCTTGTCACTGTTCGTGAAATTCCGCGCAAAGTGCGCTCGAGCTTAGCGTCGAATGCTGCGTACGGCCCCTATTTAGAACAGCGTAGAACCTACACTGTGCGGGCCACAGGCTATAACTCACTCGCTGCACAAACCGATAGCACACCCTTTATAACCGCGACAGGTGCCACCACTAGGGTTGGGATCATCGCGGTGAGCAGGGACCTCTTAGCTGAGGATATTCCTTATGGTTCACTTGTGCGCTTGACCGATTTAGGCAACTACTACGACGGTCGAGGCCAAGGCAAGCATCAAGATTTTTTAGACGAACAAGATACTTTTATTGTTGAAGACACGCTACACCAGCGCAAAGAGAACCAAATTGATGTGTGGTTCCCGCGCTTAGGTCAAGCCCGCGATTGGGGTGTGCGCCAAGTTGAACTAGAACTTGTACGCTATGGCCGCGACGGTCAACGTTTTGACGTTGTGAAAACAGAGTTGCCCACAGGGCTCGAGCTACAGCCTCAATTTACGGCGCGCCAACGTCAGCAACCCGCGTATCTACCTGCTGCTGAGACAACCCTGCTAGCGTCAGCTAATGCTCGGTTCAGCACATCAGCTCAATAACACCACCTCAATAGCATCAGGTTAATCAACCCAGCTCAATAAAATTAGGTTAATAACACCAGCTCAATCACATCAGCTTAATCACATCAGCTCAATAGCGGTTCGAGTTTGCAGCGTCTTGCTAGCTCGAGCCGCGCTACATCAACATGCCCTACATCAACACCCCTAAATTTCACCATGTCCACATCACAACACGCCTGCATCACAACACGCCCCAAACCTATTAAACACCACGGTCACGGCAGGTCATCAGGGCGTAGGCTAGAGACTATGAATAAGTTGCGTAAGCTCAAGACAACAAGTACGCCAAACCTATGAAACGCATTCCACCTCGAGCTGGGCAAGAGTCAGTTTGGGATTATCCTCGCCCGCCACGGGTTGAGCTAAGTACAAAACGGGTGTTGGTTGTCTTTAACGGTGAAACAATTGCCGACACAACCAACGCCAAGCGCGTTCTAGAAACAAGCCATCCGCCCAGCTACTACATTCCGCCCGAAGACATTCGCCAAGACGTGTTAGTGATGGGCCGCCGCACAACGGTCTGCGAATTTAAAGGTAGTGCGCACTACTACAGCCTCGAGCTAGCTGGTAACCAAAGTCACAACGCAGCTTGGGCGTACAGCTCACCACGGGCAGGGTTTGAAAGCATCCGCGACCATCTGGCGTTTTATCCGTCACGGGTAGATGCCTGCTTTGTAGACGGTGAACAGGTACAAACCCAAGAAGGTGATTTTTACGGCGGTTGGATTACTAAAGACATTGTTGGGCCCTTCAAAGGTGGGCCGGGAACGTGGGGTTGGTAAGCCTGTGGGGTTGCTAAACTAGCGTCTGGTTATGGCGACCTCATCTGATGTTGAACTTGTCATCCTTGACCAGGTTCAGTTGTGGCGTGTTCGCCCAACTAGCTTAGCTAGTTCTGATGTAGCTGGTGCTGGTGAGGCTCATGTTGTTTTAGATAAGCTGCAGCTTAGCCTGCGCAGCGGTGAGCGGCTTGGCTTGGTGGGTGCAAACGGAGCGGGCAAAAGCAGTTTGCTCGAGCTTATATTAGGCAACCTAGACGCAAGTGAAGGACATATTTGGCGTGCGCCGGGGTTAAGCTTGGTGGGCTTAGTTGAGCTAGATCAACAGTTGCAGCGCGTTCAAGCAGCTCGACCAGCTCAAGATCATCAGCCTATCACTGTTCAACACGTGGCTCAGACAGCCCTTGCAGATATTGACGCACTCGAGGCAAGCTTGCGGCAGGCTGAACGTACCGTCAGCTCGCTGGCCACACAACCAGCACAACAACCAGTACAACAACAAGCACAACTTGCCCGGGCACTGCAAAGCTATGCGCTGCTGCGCGAGCAGTTTGAACAGGCAGGGGGATATACAGCAGCTCAGCGGCTCGAGGCCCACCTGAGCCGCTTTGGCCTCGTCAGTGACCAAGCTGTGCAAACCTTATCTTCAGGTGAGCGGGCTAGATTGGCGCTAGCGATGACCTTAAGCCGTCCAGCAGATGTCTTGCTGCTCGATGAACCCGAACGCCACCTTGACATCACGCAGCGCCGCTATTTGGCAGATAGGTTAAGCCAGCATCCGGCGGCCTTGCTGTTGAGTTCACACGACCGCAGTCTGCTAGATAAGGTCTGTTCACATATCGTGTATCTTCAGCAGGGTCAGCTAAGGCGTTATCGTGGCAATTACAGCGCCTTTTTACGCCAGCACGATAGCGACCAAACACGCTTGTTGCGGGCTACCAAGTTACGCCGCCGCGAACGTACTGGGCTCGAGCAAGCCCTGCGTAAGGCGCCTAACGTAAGCGCGCGCCGCCGTGCCCAGCGCCGCTTAGCGCGCTTGTTGAGCGCTGAACAAGATCAGCACTTAACGCCTTTAGAAGCTGACTCGCAGTATGGCCAGCAGCTCGAGCTGCAGTTGGGGCGTCAAGACGGCCCTCAATTACCTGTGGGTACTGCTTTAGTGCGTGTGCAGCACCTTACCGTTGGGCTGCTGAACGACCCAGTGCTGGACGACCCGGTGCTGAACGACACGATGCTAAACGACCCAGTGCTGAACGACCCAGTGCTGAACGACCTGAGTTTCCAGCTTGAAGCCGGGGTAACCGTTGGATTAGTTGGTGCAAACGGCACTGGTAAAACAACCTTGCTCGAGGCCCTTGTAGGGAAGCTCGAGTCAGAGCATCCGCAGGCGCGCAGTTTTTGGGCGGCTTCTGCTAAACTTGCCTATTTTGACAGTCAACAAGCAGGCTTAGCTGCTGACCTCACGCTTCTGGAGCAACTGACCCGCTATGTCTCAGGTTTGCGGGCGCGCGCCTTACTGGGCTTAGTGGGACTAGCTGAGCAGGCGAACGCGCTACCTTGGACGTTGTCGTTGGGACAGCGGGCGAGGGCGGGCCTTGCCGTCATCATGGCAACTGAAGCTAACGTGATTTTGCTCGATGAACCCAGTGAATACCTCGATATTGACATGGTCAACGTGCTCGAGCAGGCTATTCTGGACAGCTCAGCCGCTATTCTTATGGTCAGTCACGACGCGGCCTTAATTGAGGCTGTAAGCGACCGCGTCTGGTTACTCGAAGACGGTCAGTTGCAGGTCTACCCCAGCCTCAACGCTGTATACACAGGTCACGCTCAGCCTCATCTGCCAGATGAAGTCGCAGCTCAGCCGCCTGCCTCTGCCGCAGTGCCTACAGATGACCATGAAAGCAGCCTCGAGCGCGACCTCATGGCTTTAGATGAACACTTGCTGGACCCCACCCGCCTCAGTACGCGCGACTATCAACGCTTGCACAACAAACATGCTGAGCTTGTGAACGCTTTGTCATGGTGTTATGAGCAACGTCAACCGCCACCCCGTGCAAGCTACCTAACACGTGAGCAGGGGTTTTGGGTCACCTTAGACCCCTGCCCTTTAGACGCCAGCATGCTAGTCCCGCGCCCTTTCGACCCGCACCCTTTAGACGCACGCTCTTTAGACCCGCACCCAGACCTGACAGAAGCTGCACAGGTTTGGTGTGCTTCAAGTAATTGGGACTTCACAGGACGTGTCTACTTACAAGGGGGCATTGCTCACCTCAACCTAGACCAACCCAAAGAGCAGTGTTTACTAGATTGGGCGCTGCAGCCAAGCCTCTGGGCGCTCATCAGGCTGCTGTTTGAGCACTTGAGTATGAGGGCTGTCCAAACCCAATCAGCACGTGTCTTGGCAGGCTTGCAAAAGGCAGGGTATGGCTGGTGGGTACTGGACCGGGCACATTTTGAGCAGCTCGAGGGCTACGCTAAGCAACAGTAACCACAACTAGGCTTACCAGCACATATCAACATGAGGCAGATGATGGTTGTGTAATCGTATCTGCTGACACAAGGGCTAGATGTTAAGCTAAGAAGAACAAGCTGCTTAGCAAACTAGAACAACAAAAATAATCACCCAGATACCTTAATATATATGCTATCTAGCCGATACCACCCACCACGACAGATAAATTTTTACCTAGACCTAAACATAGGCCTCAAGAAATGCCTAGTAGGACGTGAGTGGAACGTGAGACGGTGTATCTTTAGATACGTTTTCTGTAGCTTGCAGTATTGCTTAAGCCGTCCCCCCCAAGCTGTGTCTCGAGACTGTCTTTGGGGATACCTTGTCCGGTTACGTTGGCAGCAAACTAGCTCGAGCAGCGCCGAAGCGTCAACAAGGCAACGCACGAACCAACACAGCTACCAAGTTCAACAGGAAGGTCATGAACTCTACAAACGTTTAGGGTGGGGTTTGTCCGACCGAGTGGCATACGTTCACAAGCTTATCTGGTTTCTTCAAAGGCACAATAAATATTTAACTACTTGTTTATTTAAGGGACTTCAATGTCGCACGTGTTATCTTCACAACCATTTGTACCCCCGGTGGACATTGCATCTTGGGATCACCCGATGATTCGCGGTAAGCTGCGCGAATTTCCACTGCCTGATTTGCTAGCGATGCTAGCGAGTGGCAAAAAAACGGGCCTGTTGCGGCTCGAGTACCCCAACTGGCAACTCAACACGGCCTTTTCATTTATTGACGGCCGCATTGGGCGCACCCTGACCCCGTTTGCGCCACGCATTACCGAAATGATGCTGGACTACGGGTTTTCTGCAGACTACGTCGGGGTACTAAGTCGGATTAGCAGCGACGACTTTAACCGCAACATTGCCGATGAAATGTCCAAGACCTTGGTACTGCAAGTGTTGCGCAGACGGGTTGAGATTGCGCTGTTACCCATCTTCGAACAACCCGAAGGCTCGTTTGAATTTTACGTAAGTGATGCCACTGCGTTTATTGAACCGGGCGTAGACCCCAACACGGTGTTACTTGATTTGTCGCGCCGCTTAGATGAGCTTAGACGTCTCGGAGGCAGTAGCCTCGAGCCAGATCAGGTCTTTGTCCTCAGTAACAACGCCACCCAACTTTCGCCGGACAGCCCTGCTTTAAGTGCTACCGAATTGCGGGTCATCGCTGCGCTAGACGACCTGCTGAACCTATGTGATGTCAGTTATATCAGTAAACTGGCTTGGGATGACCTCGTCAAAGCTGTGTTGAGTTTGCGTAAGCGGGCTATTATAGACCAACACCCTGACCGCATCAACATAGGGTTTTTGCTGGAAAATGAGCTCGAGTCTGAAAATGACTTTTTATGACCCCGAGCGCGCAATGAAATGCTTAGTTGCGCTAGAAGGGTTGATGTTGGCTAGATCAAGCAGATGTAGGGTTAAGTCATAAACCGTAAAATAAGTTTTTCGATTCGCAGCACACTGTCTCGAGCGTCTGCAATGTCACTTGCACCAATAGCATGGGCATAAAGTTGACATTTATCTTCAGAGGTTCCCAGTGCAACTGTTCCCGGTAATAGCGTAATAGCTGCAGAAAGTAAGGCAATAGCAGCATCACTCGTGACGGTTAGCGGCACAGCAATAATATGAGGATAAAAGCGCGGACGCACTTTAAACGCCAACATGGCAATGATAATATTTGCTAAAACAAGCTCCCACATAAACTGCATAAAAAAATTAATAACAGCCACAATGCGGCGCGGAAAACTACCTGCGCGCCGCCGCCGTACCAACGCTAACAAGCCAGTACCCAAAGTGCTGCCTATAAAAAAATTCACAAAGCTTAAGTCGCCAATCAAAAATGACCACAATAAGCCAGATAACAAAACTGCTAAAACATCAACCACACCTAACTCCTCATACCGATTCCGATTAAACACTTTGTAAAGCCCGTAGGTCTTTATGCCGTTCTCATCTGAATCGGTTGCTGTTTCTACACCTAGGTTGTCTCGCTAACGCTCGGAACTAGGTGGGTTAATTCGTTAACGAATTAACCGGAAAGGGTATCAACACACTAACGTATAGCTAGTTTATGGACAGTCGACAACACTGTTAATACGGTCTATACGGATTCTGACTGAACACTATATAAACAATAAATAAACTCTGGCGTATTTCGTGAGGTGTCTCGCTGACACGCTAGGCTGCTCGAGGAACTCCGTTAGCAAAATAACTGTAATTTTATCGTAATCATAAATAAAATTATTCTAGTAATGCTGTACGAGAATCTGGCTGAGGTGAAAGCACCTGCTCAATATAAGCTTCAGGATTCCTGAGTTGCTCAGCGGTTAAGGTGGCAACCTCAAACGCAGGGCCACTTACTAGGGTAAGCACCAGTACTAGCGCGCTTGCAGCCCCACAAGTGATGACCATACCTAGCGGTAAAGGTTCGCGGTGAACGGCATCACTGTTGCCCCAAAAAAAGTTACGCCAAATGGTCATCAGCGCGTATAAAAGTAACAAACTACCCGCCAACGCAACGATGGCAATAGCTGTTGAGAGGGGATCGCCCCGTTCATAAAGCGCCTCTATAAGCGCAAATTTGCCCACAAACCCGCTTGTTGGCGGTAACCCGGCTAGTGCTAGTGCGCAGACAAAAAAACCAATTGACAAAAAGGGATAGCTGTTTAAGTGTCCGGGGTAGTAGTAAGACTCTCCAGTGAGGCGTTCAGCAATAGCTGCAATTAAAAATAGTGCAAACATGACCGTTGTGGAATTTGCCATGTAGAAGATGGCCGCACCCAAACCAGCCTCACTTTGAGTCATCACCCCCATAATTAAGTAGCCGATGCTGGCAAGGTTGGCAAAGGCCAGCAAATAACGCCAGCGGCGCTGGTTAATAGCACCTAGCGCGCCCATCAAAATGGTGGCTGCTGCCAGTACAAAGAGGCCGTTGCGAATGAGCTGCTCGGCAGGAAAAATAAGCGTAAAACTGCGGATGAGCGTATATGCGCCCACTTTAGTCAGCAGCGCTGCAAAAAAGGCACTGAGTGCCGCTGGCGGTGTTGGATAAGCAGCCGGCAACCAAAATCCAAGTGGAAACAAGGCGGCTTTGGTGGCAAACACAAGTCCAAATAGCAGGGCCAGCAGACTAATACGGGCGTCTGGGCCAGCCTCGAGCGTATGAGCTTGAATTTTAACCGCCATGTCGGCCATGTTGAGCGTGCCCAGTAAGCCGTAGGCAAAGCCAGCTGTTGTCACAAAAACAGCCGATGCCAGCAGGTTAATAACAACGTATTTAAGCCCCTCACGGAGTTGGCGTACTTCTGAACCAAGTAACACAAGACCGTAAGAGGCAATGAGCATTACCTCAAAAGCAACAAACAAGTTAAAGAGGTCGCCCGTTAAAAATGACATGTGCACGCCCATGAACAAAAACTGCAAAAGCGCTTGTGCGCCAAATTGTTCGCGCGCCCGGTTAAGACGGTTGGAACTGCCACGCCGAGGTGCGTGTTGCAAGCTTGTGCCTAAAAAGAGCACCGTTAAAAGCCCCACGCTGCTGGACAAAACAAGCATCACCCCGGTGAGGCTATCTGCTACGACGGTAATGCCATAAGGCGCTGGCCACGCGCTCATCTGCACGCTTAAGACCTCGCCACGAACCACAGTAGCGGCAATCAGCCAACTGAACGTTAGCGTGATGGCTGTGCTGGCTACAGCAATAACAGTTCGCAAGCTTGTTGTGGGAATAAGGAGTAAAAGCGCGCCCGTAAAGAGCGGTAGCACAATGGGTAAAGCAAGTATGTTGGCAGACATCAGTGCCTGCCTCCAGACCGGTATTCGGTCGTCATCTCGGGTGAGATAGACGGGCGTTCGGGATCAGCCGTGGCAGCGTGGCTATCTACGGGATCGGTTGCTTGCATAATGTCTTGTAGTTGGTCACTCCCAGTAGCTTGGTAAGCTTGTACGCCAAGCACCAAAATAAGCGCAGTCGTCCCAAAGCCAATGACAATCGCTGTCA
>JBCCOX010000067.1:0-12905 GCA_039025155.1 Deinococcota bacterium
CAAGTGGGAGCGCCATTGGTAACTCAGGATAGTCGTGACTGCGTGATTTGAGTGCAGGCAGTGCCTCACCTAACAAACTGTGATAGTTGCCAAGGAGCTTGCCAACGTCCGCCATAAGTTCGTCTTGTTCACTTGGTGTAAACGGGAACATAACTTCTTGGGCGCGCAAGTTGGCCATGTGGGCGTCGTTATCTGGACGCCAGTTTTGTTGGATGGCGTAGTGGACGAGCGTCCCCACCGTGCGCCCGGCACCGGGGAGGCGTTCACCTTCGTCTGGGTCGTTAAAGGGGAGTTTTTCGTGTGCCTCGCTGCTCTGTTTGAGGCCGGTGGGTGAAAAGACTGGCGGATAGGCGTTTAAGCTGAACCTGCGGTCAATCCAAGCTGAGGGTTCGCGCGTGCTGTGGTTGCTAGTAGGCGGCACGGGGGGCATTACGCTGTCATCAAACGAGTGATGCTGCAGGACAAAGTCGGGGCGGTTGTAGGGCATGGCGCTGGGGCCTAGCTCGAGCGCTTCAAACGCACCTACCCAACCGCTAGTACGCCCTTTAGAACTGCTGCCTGTGACCACCAGCACATCGCGCGCGCGCGACAGGGCTACATATAACAATCGGAAACTCTCTTGGTCATTACGGGCTTTGAGTTGGGCCCTGGCAAGATCATAGCTGTCACTACCACGCAACGAGACAAGACCTTTATCCAGTTTAGAGGCAGCATCTAGCTCGAGGGGTTCAGTATTGATGATGAGAGGTTCCGCCGGGTGATACGTTGCCCGCCCTGCATCAAAAACGGCAAGCACGTCCCACTCGAGCCCTTTGGCGCGGTGAACGGTTAAAAGCGCAATGCCGTCACCACTTTGTGGCACATCGCCTGCGTCCGCTTGACGGCTGAGTTGCTCGAGCCGTTCCAGTAGCACCTCAATGCTGCTAGGGGGTTGTTGGGCCACCGTAAATAGCAGCGCGTCCACATTTTCCCTCGCGCGATCATCCAAAAATTCAATGTAACGCTTGCCGTCAATAAACGGTTCACGGATGAGGAATTTAAGGGCGTCCAGCGGGTTGGCGCGTACTTGCAAGCGGATTTGCTCGAGGCGGGTATAGACCTCTGGAAATATGACCTCGAGCTGACCTGTAGGATCATCTGCTTGCAAAAGCTGGTCAATATCAGCGAGGTCGAGTGCGGCAAACGGACTCCTGAGCCATGCTGCCAAACTGGGCAGGGTAGCCTCAATACCCACCCGCAGCGCGTGGTAGAGGTCGCGCACTTCGATGCGTTCAAAATAACCACGCCCTTGGAGTAACACGTAGGGCAAGCCCTCACGACTCAGTGCGTCTTCCATGTGGCGCAAACCGTCATAAGACCTTGCCAGCACAGCCATTTTATTAACCGGATAGTCGCGGCTAAGTTCACGCAGTTGTTTTGCCAGCACCCATGCTTCGTACTTGCGCAACTCAGCGATGGGAGCCTCACCCTGAACCCAGTGAAGCGCAACTTTGCCGCGTACATCAGCTTGCGCACCTGCTGCAGTTACGTCCGGTGCTTCTAGCTCGCTAAAGCCCCAGCCGCGTTGTGCAAATGCACTGGTCACGCGGTTGAGGAGGCGTAGCACCACTTGGCTGTGACGGCGGGTTTGGTCGAGGCTGGGCAGTACCTCACCTTCAGACAGAGCTTGGCGGAACACGCCCACGTCGGCATTGCGAAACCCATAAATAGACTGTTTGGGGTCGCCAACAACCTCTATAGTGATGTTGGCTGCCTCGAGCGCCCGGAAAAACGCGCCTTGTACCGGGTTCACGTCCTGAAATTCATCCACTAACACCACGTGGTAGCGCTCAGCTAACCGCGCTAATGCTGGGCGGCTACGCACCATGATGAGTGCCCAGCGCTCAATTTCAGACGGCGGCAACAGGCGCGCGCCCAAGCGCACACGGTAGCGTTTGTAAACCTGATCGTAGATCGTTAATAAAGCTGCGTTATCCGTACCCTCAGTTGACTCAAACTGTTCACTGAGCGAGCGTTGTCGGAATAGTTGCACGAGACTGGCATCAGCGGCCTCACTGCCGTCGTTGGTGGGTGTAGCGAGGGCAGCATCCAGCGTGCGGAACGCAGGGGCTAGGGCGTGTTCACCCTGCTGGGTGCTAGTGGCTAGACTTGATGTGTCTTGTGCTAAATAGCGCAGTGAGGCTAACTCTTCTTCAAAAATGGCTTGCGCTTCCCACTCGCCTAAGACGCTAAAATCTGGGTCGAGGCTGAGGTGAGGAGCGACCAGTCGTAAACACGCAATCATGAAGCCGTGAATGGTGGTGAGAGTTGCGCCGTCAAGTTCGCGTTTAGCTTCTTGGAAGATGGTTAAAGGTGGGCTCGAGCCTCCAGTATCATCTCGTTTACCGTCCACATGGGTGTTAGTTGATGATGGTAACTGAACTGATGAGGTTTCATCTTCTGAGGTGGCATCTTCTAACACAACTTGAGATGCTTG
The DNA here is from genome assembly GCA_039025155.1 of Deinococcota bacterium. Lineage (GTDB taxonomy): Bacteria > Deinococcota > Deinococci > Deinococcales > Trueperaceae > JBCCBI01. Next base: position 2,477 of record JBCCOX010000067.1, read on the forward strand.
ACGAACAGCCTCACCCGGTAGCTCACTATCCTGTAGATAGGAACCCTGCAAATAGGAGATGGTCAGATATTGCCCCGTCGTAAGAACCTCGCTAATTCCCTCACCAACTCGCTGCCGCAGTTCATCGGCAGCAACCCGTGTAAAGGTCACGCCAGCAATACGTCGTAAAGGCGTGCCGCTCGCTAAAAGTTCTAAATAGCGTAAGACGAGGCTGGTTGTTTTGCCTGTGCCCGCTGAGGCAACCCGAACCTTCATAAATAACCTCTTAGCAAGTTAAGTGTTACTGATGTTGACGAAATCATCAGAGCTAGAGGTGATATTAGCAAAGGTAATGCCATCAGCGCGTACCTTCCCGGCAGATGTCAAACACCGGGCACTCGCGGCAGATAAAGCCCGGTTGGGGTGAGGTATCGCCACGTTGAAAACGCATGTAGGCCGCGCTTACTTTATGTGTTTTATTGACGATGCGCCGCCATGGGTAGTCAATGGTGTGCGCCGTGCAAGGTTCGCCCAAAACTGGCCAGACAACGAGCTTCACGCTACTAACACCGCGTTCCGTCAGCAAATAGTTAGCTGTCCACTGCTCGGTCCAACGGCGGTTAAAGACATCCTCAGCAGCTTTTTGGGCAGACTTGGCATCATCTGGCAAGCTACCGGGTGCGACAAAGTGAGTGAGGGTGACCGCCTCACCCGTGCGGCTGGCGGCATCTAGATGAGCTTGAGGTTGTCTGCGTTCGGGTAAATAGACGCCGTAGCTTAGGGGCATAAGCGCGTCCTGCTGGGCGCTGAGCCAATGGCGGGCGGCGGGAAAGTCGGTTTGCAGGGTCTCGAGCCGCACCTGATTAAGTGTGCCGTACTCGCGCAAGCGCTTAATGAGTTGCCGCCACCAGACAGTCTGCTGTGATGTATCTGCATCGTCCACATTGTCTCTAAGTCGTTGCTGCGCCCAAAACCGAAACGCGCAGCGGTCGTAAAAAGCTAAACTTTCAATGCTGACGCCACCCAAGTTGAGTGTGCTTATGTTTGCGTGATACGAATCTGGATTGGCTAACTCCAAGCGGCTGCCCAAAGGTAGGGCTGGGAGGGGCTGCAAGTCACCTGATGCTTCACTGGGTGAGGTGGTGGGAGAGGCGGTTAGCAAGTCTGTTTCCGGCGCAAGCGGGCCACCTTGGTCTGCTTCTGGGTAGGTGATGGTAACCACCTCAGCGCGGCTCACCAGTTCTTGAAAGAGGAGTTGGTCACGGCCTAAAAAGCGCTTGGGTAAAGCAGTACCAGCATCGGAATCCTTCCCAAAAATAGCAGTGAGGGCAACGCGCACGTCTTCGCTGATGAAGTAATCTTCTTTTTCACCGACGCTGTACGCGCCTTCGGTTGCGTGCATCACGTAAGCTTTGGTGAAGCGCCTGCCAGATGCCAAGGTAGCGGTGAGTAAGGCAATGCCCCCGCGCGGGCGTTCAAAGATAAACGTTTCTTGTAAAAGTGCTGCCCACCACGCCCGGAAGGATGCACCTTTGGCGAGAACGCTTGCTTCTTTGGCGCGCTCGAGCATGTGGTCTTGCAAACGCTCATTGCCGTCCACCCCCAACATACTCGGCAAGCTACTCGTTAAATCCTGCGCCCACGCGAGTTCGTCGCTGGGGACTTCCAAACGGGTGAGCCAACGCTGCCATAGGTCGGCCAAGCCAAGTTCCTCAGCTAACACCGTGAGGGCTTCGCGCCCGGCGACGTTGCGCTCGAGCGCCGCATTCGCAAGTGCGGACAGCTCGGGAATAGCAAGGAGTCTCGAAGCCGTTGGATAATCCGGCAGTTCCAGTACGTTTAAGAGCAAATTCCCCAGCGGCGTGTCGGCGAGTGCTTTGGGCGTTTCGTCCATAAGCGGGATGCCGTACTCATCTGCTAGCGAACTAAACGCTTTAAGTTGTCCGGGCGGCAAAATGACAGCTAGCTCGAGCGGGCCCAGACCCTCCGCCAAATCTCGCTTGAGCGCCCGCAGCACCCAGCGGGATTCGCTGATGGGGTTGGGCGCAAGGTGGTGGTGAACGGTGTTGGTTTGCGCAGGTGGGCTGAGGCGTTCAACATTGAACGCACTTGTATCCACACTTGGCGGCAGTTCAGGTAAAGATAGCCATAGCTCGTGGCTTTGGCTGAGGGTCAAGTAAAGTTGCCACTCGAGCGGCCCCAACTCTCTAAACCCGTCCACAATGATGACATCTGCCTCTGGGTTAACCTTGCCAGCTAGCGCCAAGTTAAGCGCTTCACTGCGAAAATCGTCATAGTCCCAGCGTTCGCCTTTGACTTGTTCGTACTGTCTAAACACCCGGCACAAGCGGGCCATTTCGCTGCTGTCGTCTGTTTTGAGTCCAAGGGTGGTGGCGAGGCTATCAGCACTGTGGCCGTAGCGTTTGGCTTCGGCAATGGCGCGGCTAAAAAGGCGTGCTTCACCGGGAGAAGGTAGGGCGTCCTCGAGCAACTTGAGCGCTTCCCCCACATAGGCAATGCGGCCAGTGCCGACTAGGAGCGGTTTTAGGGCTTGAGCAGCTGCCAGCAAGCGGTAGTAAACCTGTTGCGAGGAGAGGAACTCGAGCCCCAACAGCGCACTCTCGGCAGTAGCCCGTCTATAAATGTAGTTGCGTTGGCTAGGTAAGCCTACCCACCAGACACGCTGACCATCTTCTAAGGCACGTTTAGCAACTTGTAAAAGCCGCGCAGTTTTGCCCGCAGCAGGCGGACCAATGACGATATTCACGTGTACTTATTTTAGCATTTTTGCCCTTCTGGAGGCAACTTTTTGAATTTAAGAGACTGGGCTGACAGCTTCAGGTTAGCCCTAGGTAAGGTCCTCAAACCTTTACCAAAAAATCTCAAAGAGGTTCTACCTACAAATAGTCTATATTAAAGAATAGCAAGATATTTGAGGTATAAGGGAGACCTCGAAGTTCATCTTGACGAAGACAACTTGTCAAGCTTGAAAATGAATACGAGACCACACTTCTATTGACAGTTTAGTGACATACACCGCGCCAAAATCTCAGTACCATAATTTCTTAGTGGAGCAACTTGTTTTAATAGGCGTATCACATAGACGGGGAGGAGCAGCCGCGCTCGAGGCGTGGCGGGCTCACTTTGAGACTATGCTCACCCAAGACATACGTGCTAAAGAGATACCTTTTGACGCAAACCCACCTGCTGAGGTTCTACCTGCTGAGGTTCTACCTGCTGAGGTCATGGTGAACGCGCCCAGATTTCTTAATAGCGAGGCGCTACTTGCCTCAACAGCGGTGCTATCGCAGATGGTGACATCTCACACGCCAAGGTTATGCGATCCGCAATTCAACACACGGCAAATGTATGAACCCCATACAGCTCAACCTCATGCAGCTCAATCTCATGCAGCTCAATCTTGGCATCAACTAGGCTTTGTCGAGTGCTTGCCGGTCATTACCTGTAACCGTTTTGATGTGCTGGCGGTTTTGCCAGAGACTATGAGTATTGAGACTGCCAAAATGAGGCTCACGCCACCGGGACAGACCATTAAACCTTATGCTTACCAAGGTGATGGCGCACTCGAGCAACTCATTCGCATCACAGCCTCACTGGATTCCCTTAATCCAGGTGAAGACCAGATTACCGCCCAAGTCCGCGAGGCCTACCAAGCCGCCCAAGTGCGGGGCAGCGTTGGCAACATCTTGTCATTTGCAGTTCACACTGCCCTTCGGGTGGCTAAGCGGGTGCGCCGTGAGGTTTTACTTGCCCCCTTAAATACCTCGCTCTTTAGTTTGGCGATGCCGCTCATCACCAGAGAACTGCCCAACGCTGGGCGGGTGGTTGTGCTAGGTTCTGGGGAGATGGGAACGCTGGCGGCGAAAACGCTGGCCAGTCAGCGTGATGTTCAGCTCACCCTCGTTAACCGCACGCTGACCAGTGCAGATGTGCTAGCTGAAGATATTCGCAGTTACGCTGCTGCCAAGGCACATCCGTTAAGCGTGAATACAATGTCGCTCGAGGCTTTTCTCGCTACACCCCAAGACAGCGACGTGTTGGTTAGTGCGACCCCCGTAGCTGGCATGGTAGATGACGCGCTAGTGGCCGCCATGCCCAGTTTGCGGGTGATGGTGGACTTAGGTATTCCCCGCAACCTCACGCCCCAAGTGACGCGCTGGGCAAGCGGGCAAGGGCGTACTGTACTCGACGTTGACACCCTCCAACAAGCTGGGCAAGCCCGCCGTGCTAAGTTGCTGGCGCGCCTTGCCGAAGCTGATGCCATCGTCATCAGTGAGGTAGATGCCGCTATAGACGCTTGGGCTGAGCGTCAACTGAGTCCTAGCATCGTCCGCTTGCGGCAAACCTATTTAGACACCATTGGCGAGTTACTGCCTGAAGACGAAGCAAGCAATCTTGCCCACAAGTTTGCTCATATTCCTATTAAGGGTTTACGAGCTGTGGCGCGTGTTCACGGGCTAGATGTCGCCAAAACTTTTCTAGACGAAGTGGACTTACTATGAGATTGACTTACTATGAGATTGACTTACTGTGAGGTTGACGTGTTGTCATGATGGTATCAACTGAACACGCCATTACCCAGATAAAATACCGTCTCAGACGAGTTACGTGACAAAAACGCATCACCCCCAAAAAGACGAACGACAAAACATCAATAGTAACCACAATAAAGATTAGGCTACCTAACATCTAGGACACTTAATGCCTAGGACATCTAACGTCTAGGACACTCAAGGTAAAGATAATCATGATCAGGATAGTGACGATGAGAGTATTATGATGAAGACATCTTTGAAGATATCTCAACAAACCCTGCGTATTGCTACGCGTACGAGCGATTTAGCTCTGTGGCAAGCGCGTTGGCTAGCGGCTCAGCTTCACAAGCACGACGTTGCGACCGACCTTGTCCACGTTGAAACCCAAGGTGATGTAAGCCGCTTGCCGTTTAGGGATATGCAAGGGCAAGGCTTTTTTACCAAAGCGGTGCAAGATGTAGTCCTTGCAGGTGAGGCAGACGTGGCGGTGCATTCGCACAAAGACTTACCCAGTGCGCCCCATCCTGAATTAGAAATTGCAGCCTTAAGTGCACGGGCAGACGCACGCGATGTGCTACTTGTTAGGCATGATGCATGGGAAGATATATCACCTGATAATCCTGCGTTGCCACTCCAAGCAGGCATGAAAGTTGGCACGAGCGCCGTGCGCAGGCAGCGGCAACTTGAAAGCCTCAGACCAGATTTGGTAGTGGCTGAACTGCGCGGCAACGTGCCAACTCGTATTGAGAAACTGCGGGCGGGACATTACAACGCTATTGTGCTGGCGGCTGCGGGAGTGGCGCGCTTAGAGCTTGACCTCAGTGATCTACGCACCTACTACCTCGAGCCTCACGTCATGATTCCCGCGCCAGCTCAAGGTGTACTCGCCTTTGAATGCCGCCGCGATGCCTACGAGGTTGCCTCGCTCCTTACTGAAGTTCACGACAAAATCTCGCACCGCTGTGTGGCGGCTGAACGCGGACTCATGGCCATGTTGCAAGGTGGTTGCCAGCTTGCGCTGGGCGCGCACGCAACGTGGGACGGTACGAACCTCACCATGCACTGTTGGTATGAAGGCGACTATCAAACTGTGCAACACCGTTCGTCGGAAGGTGCTGCGTTTCTAGCCTATGAAACACTTGGCCGACCTGCATCTGCCTAATTACTCGAGGTCATGCACGTTCTGCTCACGCATTCTGAGGGGAAACTAAAAACGCTCGAGCCCAAACTTCGTGACCTTGGGTTTCAAGTAAGCTATTACCCTGCCATCACCACAATCCCACTTGTTAACGATGACGTACGCAAGCAAGCTGAGCATCTCCTTGATTGTGACTGGCTCGCATTTACCAGCCGCAGCGCGGTGGATGCGTGGCAAGCGTTAGAGCTTCCATTAAATATCAAGTTAGCTGCTGTGGGTGATAAAACGGCTCAAGCGTTAGAGGCTGCTGGTGGGCGTGTAAATTTAACCTCGCCCCAAGCTAATGCAGACGATTTGGCAGCGCAGTTAATTGCATCTGTGCCAACCTGTAAAGTCGGCTTGCCGCAAGGAAGCCGCGCGCTTGGCGTCCTCGAAACCCGTCTTCAAGCCGCTGGCTTTGAGGTTCACGTGGCGACAATTTACTGCACAGATACACGCCCACTGTTGTCAGCCTCTCAGCTAAGTGATGTGGATGCTGTCGTGTTGGCGAGTCCGTCAGCCGTTGAGGTGCTTCCTAAGGAATTGTCAGAAGATGTTTGTTTGATTGCTCTGGGACCAAGTACAGGGAAAGCATTAGCAGCTCGAGGCTTAGCTTATTTGCAAGCTGAAACGGCCTCGAGCAACGCCATCATCAAAGTATTAGCAGCTTGCCGTGTAACATAGTCGTCAACAAGCAGCTAATACGAAATCCGTGTCGTCTGCTAAAAACGTTCTAACAGCCCTTCCAAATAAGGTGATGTTCCCACTTGAAGCTGCCTAAGCCGCAGGGCCTCGAGCCCAAGAGGTGGGTAAATAGAGGATTCTGTGTGGGCCTCGAGCATTGTCTTGTCACACCATGCAAACTTGCTGTGCTCATGACTCAAGACAACCTCAGCAGTGTTGGCTTGGCACAAATACACAACGCAAAACGTTAGTCTGTTGCGCTTTTGACGAAACCTGCTCATCACATGATAGGGACGTATAGAGTTAACCCGAAGACCAACCTCTTCGGCTATTTCACGTGTCAATGCTTGCTCGTGATCTTCGCCCCAGTCTACGCTGCCGCCGGGAAAATCCCATTGATTAGGGCGAAAGCTATCGTCTTGACTGCGCTGAATGAGCAACACCGCAGGTTTGTCTGGGTGAAAGATTGCTGCTTTTTGAAATATTCTGAGGTTATCATGAAACATATAACTCCTTTAGAGCCTGCCTAAGGTGTGACAAGGTGTTATCTTGCTAAAAGTGTTATGTTACTAAATGCCTTGTGCCTTGAGAAGACGGTTGTGATCTAGCCATGTCTCGAGCGCTTGACTGCTCCTAAAGATGTGGCTAGCACCTGCTTCATGTAAGCGACTTTCATGACCGGGCTGAATATGACTACCCGCCGTAAAGCCAACCGTAGTCATACCAGCTTCACATGCTGCGGCAACGCCATGAGGGCTATCTTCAATCACTAAACATGTTTCTGGAGCTACATCTAGTATCTGGGCAGCTAGCAAAAACAAATCTGGCGCGGGTTTAGCCCTAGTAACTTGCTCGGCACTAAAAATATGGGGCGCAAAGCGTCTATGTAAATCTGTAACGTTGAGGCTTACGTCCAAGCGTTCGAGCGAGCTGTTTGAGGCAACGCATTTTTTGACTTGAACACGGTCAATAACCTCCACCATACCCGGTATCACTGTGAGGCGTTCACGAAAGACCTCAAAGGTGTAGGTCTCAACTTGCTGCCAAAAATCATCAGGAATGGCTTGTCCGTAGCCTCGTTGGAGGCTAGCAAGCACATCTGCGTTACCTTTACCGACAAACTGCTGCATGTATGTGTCTAGAGAGATGTCTACGCCAAGTGTTTTGAGGAAGCCAACTTCACTGCCGTTAGCGAGCAGTTCGCTGTCAATTAAGACGCCGTCGCAATCAAAGATGATGAGGTCGATGTTCACAGGTTAGTTTACTGTGTTGGAGGTGGTTTCCTAAAGTGGTGCAGTTTGAATTTGTAATTTGATGCGGTGGATGATGAGAGCAATATCCTCGTCAGTTAACTGGGTTGGTTGTTTATTGAGAATACCTCGTAACACTTGAGGCTTGGGTGTGCCTAGCACTTTGATCTTAGTTGGTGGTGCTGTGAAGGTCATGTACCAGCCCGGAAAAGTGACAACTGGCGTAACGTTAAAGCGTTTATTCGTGCTATTGAGGAGTTCGTTCTCGAGCCATCTTGCTTGGTCAACAGACTGCTTGATAGGGTCATGTTTGAGTGGTTTACCAAAGCGTAAAATTTCTTTACCGTTAAAAGTCAGCTTGTAATCTTTACCATTATCAAGCTTACGCATCGTCTTAGTCTCAACCGCAAAAATCCCCGCTGGTTCAACAAGTAAATGGTCAATATTGAAAATGACCTTCCGCTTACGCTTTTTCGATTCATGACAAGGAATGTCGTGCAGAACAGTATAACCATCAGCCATGAGTTGATTCAGATGTTCAGCAACAATGCGTTCGCCATTCCTAGCATCGCGTAGGCGAAGAATTTTACGCCATCTAAGAATCCCTGTAGGAACAAGTACTCCAGAGAAACCAAAGGCAAGTATACTCATGGAAATAGCAAAAACAAATCTACTGCTTGGGAAGAAGTAGTTATACCAACTGATAAAGCAAGTTATTAGCGCAGCAATAATTGCTACTGCATCACCATCTAGGTCAATGCTGATGTCATCCATCTTCATTTGTATTGATTGCCCAGGATAGCGCAAAGAGGCAACATCTTTTTCTTTTAACGGTGAGCGAGTCTTTGCTCGTTTTCTGATTAGATTACGACGTAGAGAACTAAGCATCGCTAACTCTCTCTAAGAAAATTAATGTTATAGGTGAGTTGTACAGATAGTGAAATGACATGTCATTAGTATAGCTGTTTTGTTTAGTGCGCTTTTGTATTAACAAACAACCTGTTGTTAAGAGGGTTGTTTTGGTGTGGCTCGGGCCTCAGTCGTCATCACGTGGATCAAAGGCATCCCGCAGGCCGTCTCCTAACAAATTAAACGCCAGCACCGTCAGGTAAATACTCAAGCCCGGATAAATCGCCATCCACGGTGCTTGGCTCATGAAGTTGCGGGCTGTGTTAAGCATGCCGCCCCAACTTGGGGTTGGCGGTTGCACGCCCAAACCCAAAAAACTAAGTGATGATTCCGCGATAATTGCTTGGGCAATGGTGAGGGTGGCTTGCACCAGCAGGGGCGCAAGGCTGTTGGGAAGCACATGCTGTATCAAAATACGCACATCACTTGTGCCCAGTGCTTTCGCAGCTTGCACGTAGTCCTCAGCTTGAACAGATAAAACTTGTCCGCGGGTTAAGCGAATGAACGTAGGTGCAGTGGCAATGCCAATGGCAATCATCGCGTTCATGAGGCTTGGCCCAAGTGAGGCCGCGAGCGCCACTGCCAAAATAAGAAAGGGAAACGCAAGCAGTGCGTCTGTAAAGCGCATGATGGCTTCATCTAAAAAACCCCGGTAGTAGCCAGCGATGAGGCCCAAAGGCACGCCAAAGACAAGTGCAATCACCACTGAAATTACGCCAGCGATGAGGCTCGAGCGGGCCCCAAAAATCACCCTAGAAAGCACATCTCTGCCAACGGCATCTGTCCCCAGTAAATACTTACTACTAGGGGCTTGTCGTACCGATAAAAAGTCTGCTTGGGCGGGGTCAAAAGGGGCTAACCACGGTGCTGCAATTGCCACGACAATAAACAGGACAATCACTGCAGCAGCAATCAGTGCCAGTGGGCGTCGTTTGAAGCGCTGCCACGCCCTCGAGCTAGGCTTGCTTGCAGTTAGCTTAGCCGTATTAGGTCTTGCTGAGGCCGTACTCACGCGCTACCACCGTAATGAATTTTCGGGTTGAGCCATGCATAAGCAAAATCAACCAACAAGTTTATGACAATGGTTGCTGTGGCGGTAAACAGTACCACACCTTGTACCACGGCGTAATCGCGGTTAAAGACGGCATCTACCACCAGTTTGCCAAAGCCCGGAATGGTGAACACTTGCTCGGTGAGCACTGCCCCAGATAACAAGCCGCCTATTTGCAAGCCCAAAATTGTCACAACGGGAATTAAAGCGTTGCGCAGTGCGTGTTTAATGACCACTAACCTAGCCCCAAGACCTTTGGCTTGGGCCGTGCGCACGTAGTCTTGACGTAAGACCTCGAGCATCGAACTGCGCATTTGCCGCATGAGTACAGCGGCAAGACCCGTCCCCAACACAAACGCAGGCATAATCATGCGCTGTAGATTGTCAAGTGGGGCCTCACGAAAGGGCACATAACCCGAGGCTGGCAGCCAATTCAGCTCAACAGACAAAAACAAAATGAGCATAATGCCTAGCCAAAAATTGGGGATGGACAAACCCGAAAGTGCTACTAGTGTGCTAATAAAATCTGCCAAACTGCGCCTGTAGACAGCAGCTACAATACCCGCTGGAATTGCAATGATGATGGCCACGGCGATGCTGAGTAGCGCCAGTTGAATTGTCACTGGGAGTTTTTCAGCAATGAGCTCGCGCACCGGTTGGCGCGTGCGAATCGAGCGGCCTAGATTACCTTGCACAACTTGTGTGAGCCACGCACCATACTGCACATAAATAGGCTCGTTGAGGCGGTAAACCTCACGGATGTATTCAATCACAGCCGGGTCGCGTTCTTCGCCTGCCAGAATTAGCGCAGGGTCGCCCGGGA
>JBCCOX010000068.1:0-12858 GCA_039025155.1 Deinococcota bacterium
GGTCCCCTATACGGTGGGCAGAATCATTTTTCTTATGGTGCAGATTATGACGGTCCTCGCAAAGCTTCGGGGGTTATTACCGATCCCGGCGCTATTACAGATGACACAACTCTACGGCACTATTTGTGTCTGTGTATTGTCAATAAAGGTGGGCGTGTTACACCCGATGATTACGCTCAAACCTGGGTGACACAGGTTAACCCAAATCGACTGTGGATCAACGAGAAAATCATCCATCACAAACTCAAACTCGGTATGAACCCTTGGGACACGGGTAAAGGCACGCCGCCTGCAGGCGTGGCCACGATGTCGATTGCGCCCATTGGTATTGTTAATGCAGGCAATCCTCGGCAAGCCTATCAAGACGCTTTTAACATCGGGTTTGTTAATCAAGACAACGAAAATCGTGATGGTGCGGCAACCATTGCAGCAGGTGTGGCAGCCGCGTTTTTGCCCGGTGCAACTCCTGAGCGTGTGATCGACGCTATGCTCGAGCATAGTTCTTATGTCATTCGCCGGGCACTCGTTTTAACGCTTGATTTAGTTGAGCAAAGCAACGGTATTGAGGACTTTGCAAAAGCTTACTACGAACACATGCTTGACTGGACTTGGCCCACACCCACCTTTAAAACATGGGATAAAAACCGCTATTTTAGCGGAAGTAGCATTGAACTGGTTCCCATTACCGCAGCCATGCTTAAGATGTTTGGGCAGGATGTGAACCATGGCATTATTGAAGCAGCTAGCTTTGGACGCGATAACGACACCACCGCAAGTTTAGTTGGCTCTATCGCGGGCATCATGCAAGGTGCAAGCGCCCTCCGCCCCGAGTGGATCGAGACTGTTGAAGCCGGCAATGCAGACTTTTTTGCAGAAACCGAAGGAGATGCAAGCGCCAACTTTTTGTCCGTGGCAAAGCGTTTAGTTACAGTACTCCAAAATGAACAACAAGCTAGCCTCGAGCAGTCGCAGCGCCTAACTGAGATATTAGGGCGAACGGCTTAAGTTCCCTTAAAAAGTCAAGAATCGCTTTCTCAGACCTTCATATTTTCTAAAGGTGATGCGACTTACTTGAATTGGAAACGCGCTATTAACTAACTTTGATACCTAGCAAGGTACTAGGCACCTAAGTGCTCACTGAGCATACTTTGACTGGATAGTGAGCCCTACACCCATTAAAGACATTGCACATCCAACTGCATTGATAAGGACAGTCTCGAGCTTGAGTGTGAGTCTCAACACGTCTTGAGAAAAATCTCAAGACGTCAGCTCATAGACTAGCAACTCGAGATAAGACCTAATATTTCAGATGAGGAGTTCGCATGAGTACACGCATTGCTCTTATGGGAGCCGGCGGCAAACTCGGCTGCCGGATTACCGACAATATTAAAGACCTAGCTCATTATCAAGTCGATTACATTGAAATTACCGAGGTAGGGCAAGCACGTCTAACTGAAAAGGGTGTTCATGTTAGCCCAGAATCAGAAGCACTTGCTCACGCTGATGTTGTTATTTTAGCTTTACCAGATAAGCTTATTGGCAAACTTAGTCAAAGCATTGTGCCACAAATGAAGGCAGGTGCTATGGTCGTAGGACTTGATCCAGCCGCTGCTCACGCTGAAGTGATACCGCTCCGAGAAGACTTAAGCTATTTTGTCACCCACCCCTGTCACCCACCGGTTTTTCATGATGAAACGACGCCTGAAGCGCGATCTGACTGGTTCGGTGGCGTCTACGCCAAACATCATATTGTCTGTGCCTTACACCAAGGCAGCGAAGCCGATTATCAGTTAGGTGAAAGCATTGCCAGAGATATTTTTGCACCCGTGATGGACGCGTATCGCATCACCGTAGAACAGATGGCTATCCTAGAACCCGCGCTCTCCGAAACCTTTACGGCCACACTGATTACCGCTATGAAAGAAGCCATGGACGAAGCTATCAAGATGGGCGTACCAGCAGAAGCAGCGGAAGCTTTTTTGATGGGATACATCCGCGTACCGTTAGCAATTGTCTTTGGCTACGCAGACTTTCCGTTTTCCGACGGTGCTCAACTGGCAATTCAAGAGGGCTATGAGAAAATTTTTAGACCGGATTGGAAAGCGCGTATTTTTGACCGTGAGGCCCTCAAACATAGTGTGCAACAAATTACCCACTAGTGACGCTAGAGCCAAGCAGATGTGCTCTAGAGCGCAACGCTGATAACACAACACCGTCTTTAGGTAAAAATATCTGAGTTTTTAGGTGTTTTTGTTAATCCTTATATGGTGCAAACAGAGGGCTTAGACGCTGTGTTTGAGCAGCTCGAGCGTATTGGCGCGACCGCAATTGCACTCAGTCCCTATGTTGCCGAAGTTGTTCCCAAGGATCAAGGAAAGCGTGTTCCTGACTTACACGTTGACGGCTACCGCCGTCTCTTAGCACGTCCTGCTTTTGGTCAGCGTGAACAGGTTTTGCACTTCCATCTGGCTTATACGCCTAATTTAGCTCACTACCAAAACACTCCCTACCGTTCTCAACGCGCACCCCTGACCGAGGGGCTTGATCAAAACGTCCCTTATGCGATGATTGCTGAAGCTAAACGACGTGGCTTAGAGTGTTACCTACAGATTCATCCGCTTATTCCTAGTGACGTGCGCCCTGAACATCAACCTGTTTATCCTGACGGTAGTGTGCCTCAAGCACCTCAGGTCTCACTCTATGGTAATCCTACCCAGGATCTGATTAGGGCGTACGCTTTAGCACTCGTACAGGACACCCTTGAACACTTTCCTATGCTGGACGGGTTGTTTGTCGATTGGCTCGAGTACGGTGCTTACAACCTCAAAGACTTGTTTTCAAGCCTTGATCCTGCCTCAGCCGATAGGGCTCACTTTCTCGGTTACAACTGGTCACACATTACACACGAGGTTACAGCTTTATGGCGAGACCTGCATCACCTTGAAGAAGCAGAGCTGAAAAACCACCCTGAGCATTTGGCAGCACTGTTTGCGACATGTGACGGTTGGCAGCAGCTGTGTGCCTTCAAAGCGGACATCATCACAGGCTTATACCGTGAGATTAGAGACATGATGGATCAGCTAAGTCATCGCGATATGCACTTGATGGCTCGAGGCTGGCCGCCACCGTGGAATCACATGTCAGGACTTTGGTATGAAAAGCTCATCGACATTGTTTCAGTAGCAACACCTAAGCTCTTCGCTTTTGACTATATGGCTTTACCGCGTTGGTACGCAGAAACGCTACAGGCATGGAACCCACAGGTGTCAGAAACAAGTTTGTTGGATGCAGTCATTCACTGGCTCGAGCTCAATGACAGTAAAACAAAACGTCGTTTTAATGACTACTACATTCCTACGGTTGATGAGCCACAACCGCTCGGCGTTACAGCTTATCAGCAACGTATTAAGACAGTACAAAACACATTGAGTGGCAAGCTCAAAGTTCAACCTTTTGCCCATGCACACATGCCTGACAGTATGTGGAAAGCAATGCTTACGATGTTAGAGAAAACAGCCACCGATGGTTTTTGGGTGCAAATGTATGGTTATTTAGGAGAAAATAAGCTGGCAATGATGGCGGGACAAAGCTAAATCAGTCACTGGATATTATTAGCCACGACCATAACTACAATAATCCGCGCAACCTCAACGTGTTGTGTAGATGTTGCCATCTCGATCATGACCGGGTGGATAACCGTCAGCGGATTCGGGCGGCGTGGGTGAAAAAAGTAGCCCGAGCTGGGCATTTGTTTGTGGGTTCGCTAGAGCACTAAAAAACGCGCCCTTTGGCGTGTTTACTGATGGGCATGATCCACAGGCTCAAGTCATGAATTCGCTCGTTTGTCACACTGCCTAAGACCTTGAGGTATAGTCTTGGTCAATTGCGGGATCTGGTATGAGTCACAAGTTGATGTACAGTAGCACGAGAGCCTTGGTATAGCTCGAGATAGAGCTCATAGTGATTATCATAGATCTCGCGGGAATCAGCTTGAGGCGAGACTTCGTGGTCATACACCGCCCAGTTTGTAAGGTCACTACGCTTTAACTGACCGATACCCAACCCGGCTAAAAAAGCATTGCCATAGCTCGCCCCTACACTACGCTTAGGGATGAGTTGATTCATTCCGCTGACATCAGACACAATTTGTGGCCAAAGATTATCTCTAACACCACCACCGACGGCTGCCACGCGGCGAATAGGGGCACCTAGTTGTTGGAAGGTTTCAAGATTGTGGCGAATGCCGTACGCTACCGACTCGAGCGCTGCTCGAAATATATGTTCGCGGGTGTGGGAAAGAGTTAACCCTGCAATCACACCACGTGCCTTGGCATCGTTGATGGGCGTGCGCTCGCCACTAAAGTAGGGAAGCATCAGTAGCCCCTCGGCACCCGGAGCGATATTGACAGCAGCATCAAAAAGTTGGCTGTAAGCTTGCGCTTCGGGTAAATCACGGGCGAATTCGTCACGTAACCAACGGGTCAGACTACCGGTAGTTGCCATACCTGCAGCAAGGGCGTATTGCTTATAAAATGCGCCTGCAGTGGTCCACACGCTTTTGTCAGGCTTGGGCGCGTCCAGCACCAAGAT
This sequence comes from Deinococcota bacterium, assembly GCA_039025155.1. Lineage (GTDB taxonomy): Bacteria > Deinococcota > Deinococci > Deinococcales > Trueperaceae > JBCCBI01. The sequence goes on from JBCCOX010000068.1 coordinate 4,591, forward strand.
AAAAAAGGTTGTGCTGCCGTACATAATCATAAGGTCGCCAGGTTGAGTCATGCCTACACTGATGGCTTCAGCAAGCGCGTCAACTGCGCCTACGGTTACAGGTGTGCCGATCTTGAGCCCGGTTAGCTCGGCTGCTGCTGGGCTAACGGTTCCTGCAAGCTCATCACTCCAGCCGAGTTTGGGGAGCATATCTAGAGGGGCTAGCCTGTCGGTGAAACGCTCTGACCACTCGAGCGTCTCCATATCAATGAGCGGCATGTAGTGACTCGCTGTGTGACGGTCGATCACGTGCTCACCGGTGAGCTTAAAAATCAGATAAGACGAAGCCGTAGTGAGGGTCTTGGTTCGTTGCCATACTTCAGGTTCATGGCGCTGTAACCACAAAATTTTAGGACCGATGGCTTGGCTAGTAAACGCCATTTTAGAGAAGTTGTAGACAGTCTCTTCGCCAAGTTGGTTATTTAAAATGCCAATTTCTTCTTCTGCTCTGGCATCCACCCCATACAAAATACCTTTGCGCAACGGCTTGCCACTTGCGTCCAATGGCAGTAAACAAGGACCTATGGCGCTCACTGCCAATGCTGCCACATCCATACCGCTGTACTCACCAGAGAGTAAGGTTTTACAAATTTCCACAACGTCGTGCCACCACACGGCATCGGCATCTTGCTCTGCCCAACCGGGTTGGGGAATCTCCATATCGTGTTTGACGACATGCTGCCCTAGAATTTCTCCCTCAGCGGTTGTTAGAACACCTTTAGACGAGTAGGTACCGACGTCAATACCAAGTAATAGGTCGGCCATGATTACCCTCCTGTGGTTACATCTCCACACAGATGTACGTGTATGCCTAAGGCTTGAAACATGGCAGCTTTTGCTTGCAGGGCTTTATCTGCATCCGCTGCTGTAGGCGCATAGGCAACTTGTAAGTGATTGGCTTTGTGCCGCGCCATCATCTGGTCACGCGAGACACCATGTAGAACGGCGTGGAGAATGGGCCACTGCGGGGTGGTGGCGTCGAGGCGGCGTTGGGTTTCTTCGGCAGGTAGGCTGAGTGCAGTAGCACGTCCAATATCAGCATAGAGTGCGCCATTTTCAACAAAGATACGCGACCAAACTAGTTCACCAGGTTTACATGTACCAGCTAGGGTGCTACCACCCAAAGGAAAGTACATGGGGGGTTGACGGTAGCCAGTGGCACCTGCGTAGCCGTCTATAAGGTGCGACGCAGGCACTGCACCTGAAATTTCAAAGACCCAGACAAAGTCATCTACATCTTCGCCTGTATAGTGCTCACCCCAACGCAGATCATGTAGGGTTGTGCTTGGGTCAAAACCAAGGCTGTTCCAGACGCGGTTAGTAATGAGTGCGTCTACAGCTGCGCCTTCATCAACCTCGTTAAAATGGGGGAGTGCTTGTCCTGCATAGAGTTCTCCGCTCTCAGCATTAAATACAGGCGGACGTTCGGGATTATTGAGCAAGCCCTCCACCAAGTCAGACGCTGGGCTCATGTCTTTTAAGCCTTGTTGGTACTGAATGCCAATGGCATCGCAGCCAAACTCATGGGCAATTCGCACGGCTGCGATGTACATCTTGAGTTGCTCGAGTATCTGCTCATCTGTCAAGTCCGCGGCTTCATCTTCACCCGTCATGAACTGCATTCCACGGTCATCCAACCACTGACGTACTGCCTGTGCTTCTTCATCACTTACTAAACGCATCGCGGCCACCATGGCTGACTGACTCAAACGTTCTTTATAAATCCCCATCGGGTTAAGGAGTTCATCGTCGATGATGGCGTTGTACATGCCCATACAGCCTTCGTCAAAAATACCCAAGATAGCTTGACGCTCGCGCAACTCATCCGCTAGCCGTTTTCCCAGAGCTGCCATATCAGGGTTGAGGGTAGGCAGGGCTCTAACATGGCTTAGTTCATGACTAATATGCCCCGTCTTGACCCACTGCGTGAGTCCTTCCTGAAAAAAGGCGTCACTAAAATCTTTGCTCCACAAGCTGCTGTATGTCACGCCCGCTTTGGTAAGGCTGCCGTTTAGATTAAGGAGCCCCACTAACCCAGGCCACTGCCCACTCCAGTTGGCAACGGTCAAGATAGGACCCTGATGTGCCCGCAAACCGGCTAGGACATGATGCGAATATTGCCAGACGGCTTCGGCAACCACCACAGGCGCATCTTTAGGAATTTTGCGAAAAACGTCCATGCCCATACGCTGACTGTCGATAAAGCCGTGTCCCTGACCGTTTACTTGGTGGGCGCGCTCGAGCTTCACCCCGTGTTGTTCAAATACATTGGTGAGATGTTGCTCCATCTCGTGTTGGGCTGCCCAGCAGGCTTGGTTGGCGGAGAGACGTAAGTCACCGCTGGCGACAAGATAGGCGTGGTTAATGGTCATGTGTCCTCCAGACATTTTGTAAATGTCGTTTGAAATGTAACGTTGTATCGTTTAACAGAGTTGCTGTACGAGAGGGCGAGGTTAGCCTTGCCTCACTATCGCGTTTTTGTAACCTTCAATCGCTCGAGAGTACTCAGATGGCGCTTGCGTGTACCACATCTCATGACTCAGCCGCTGCTGCACATCAAGCATGTCGGTTGCAGGCAGCCGCGCACCTGTATCAAAGGGGTCTTGGGTATCAGATAGCCACTGTTTAAGGCGTTGCTCGAGCTTTTCTGCTACATCTTTATACTCAGGGTCATCCACAACATTATTGAGCTCGAGCGGGTCACGCTCGCGGTCAAACAGCAGCCGCAGACCGTCTCGGTCATGCCAACGGGCGTAGGTGTAACGGGGCGTGCGAACCCCGCGCCACAAGCCAACCCACTTGGAACGGGTAGGCCAACCTGGACCCAAAATCTGCAAAAAAGTCGAATCGGGTTCAGAACCTTCGCCACCTGTAAAAACATGCGACAAATCCTGACCTTGCACGCCTGCTGGGGTGTCTAATCCTGCTAGTCCCAGCAAGGTAGGCATCACATCAACTGAGCTAAAGGGAACGCTCGAGCGCTGGTTTCCCGTCACTTTGGCGGGGTAGCGCAGCACAAAAGGTACGTGTACCGATTCTTCAAAGGGCGTGGCTTTGGAGGCTTGCAGCGTGTGGTGCATCCAAGCATCGACGGGTTTACCAAAACCGTGAGAACTCAAGTGGTCACCGTGGTCAGAGGTAAAACATAAAATGGTGTCTTCGGCGAGTCCTAGGCGCTCGAGCCCCGCCACAATTTTGCCAATGCACTGGTCAAGTGCCGTGGTCATCGCGTAGTAGTGACAAAGTTCCTCACGGGCAAACGCCTCAAACTGGGGCGGTACATTGGCGGACACATCCATCCTGTCAGAGTCATAGGTATTAAATTGCTGTGGATAACCTAAATAGCTCTGCGTGTCGTCAAAGCACCAGTGCGGCGGCCCCCAGCTTAGCACCGCACAAAAAGGTTGTTCAGGACGCGCTTTGGTGTGTTCTTGGATGTAATCTAATGTGAGCTGAGTCTCCACAAACGGGGCAAAGTCCACCATTGGGAAGGGGCCTTGTTCGTTACGCCAATAGCTGATGTTGTAGTAATCGTGCCCGTTGTTGTAAGCAAGCAGGTCATCAAAGCCTGCTCGAGCCGCCTCATCAAAGGGCGCATGTCCCAAGTGCCATTTGCCAATGTAGGCGGTGCGGTAGCCTGCTTGCCCAAAGGCATCAGCTAAACTGGTTTGCCCTTCGTTTGGCAGGTATTCATTGTCCATCACCCCATTGGCATGACTGTAGCGCCCTGTTAAAAGCTGCCCACGGTAAGGCGCACAGATGGGACACGACGAAATTGCTTCGTCCATGACCATGCCTTCCCGTGCCAGCCCATCAAGCTGCGGCGTTTGCACCACGCGGTTACCATTAAAGCCCACCGCGTTGTAGCGCAGTTGGTCGGCAAAAATGTACAAAACATTCGGTTGCTTCAAACCTGTCTCCTTAACCCTTAACCGCCCCTGCGGTCAGCCCTGCAATTAGCGAACGCTGCAAAAAGATAAACAAGATGATGACGGGAATACAAGCAATTAAGGTCGCCGCCGCAATGAGCGTCCACTCGGTGCTTTCGTAGTAGCCTACAAAAAGCTGAATACCAGGTTGTAAGGTGCGTTTTTCAGGCGACTGAATAAAGGTGAGCGCCAGCAAAAATTCATTCCACGAGTTAATAAAGGTAATCACCGCCGCCGCCGCCATGCCAGGACCAATTAGAGGAAGTATCACAAAGCGAAAAACCTGAAACTTCGACGCACCATCTAGCAGCGCCGATTCATCCAGTTCTTTGGGGATGCTTTCAATAAAGCCTTTGAGCAACCAAACCGTCAGCGGCATCGCCCCTGCGATATAGACCAAAATCAGCGAGAGGTAGGTATTTAACAGGCTTAACTCACGCATAATGATGTAAAGCGGGATAATGTTACTGAGACCAGGCACCATGATGGTGGCAATAAAAAACAGCAAGATGATGTTTTTACCAGGAAACGTCCCCCGCGCAAAGCGAAAGGCAGCCATTGAGCCAATCAGCAAACTGCCCAGCACCGTGGCAGTGGTCACCAGCAAGCTATTCAAAAAATTACGCGGTAAATCGGTTTTGCCCAACGCCCGTGCGTAAGCATCAAACGTGATGTTGTCTGGAATAAACTGCGGCGGCCACTGATAGACCAGTTCGCGTGGCGTAATCGAGGTGATAAACGTCCACAGCAGCGGAAACAGTGCCAACACGCAGCACATAATCAAAGCGCTATGCACACTGATGTGCAAGAGGTCACTGCGCCGTTTTTTGCGCCGTTGGGCTTCAGCAAGACTGACCTGTTTGGATGTGCGATTATCTGAGGTAGTGAGCATAAACCTTCCTAGACCGCCGTTCTTTAGGCGCTGTTGCGACGCAGCACATAGAAATACACGAGTGCCAGCACAATGTTGATGGCAAAAATGGTCACCCCAATGGCGGCAGCGTAGCCAAGGTCAAGGTAGGAAAAGGCGCGCTGATACATCATGTAAGACAAAAACGAGGTGGCGTTGCCAGGACCGCCGCCTGTCATGGTGAAAATAAGATCAACCATGTTAAACGCCAGCAGGGTTCGCAAAATCAGCAAAATAAGGAACTGGGGTGTGAGCAGCGGCATGGTGATGTGTATAAGCCGCTGTCGCCCACTGGCACCGTCAATCATGGCGGCTTCGTAGAGTTCCTTGGAAATGCCCTGCAAACCCGCTAGCAAAATCACCATGCCAAAGGGGTAAACCCGCCAAGCATGGGCAATCACCACGGTGGCAAAAGCACCTGCATCGCTGGATAACCACGGCACTTGGGCAATACCCGCGAGGCTCAACAGGTAATTCAAAATGCCCGTGTTTTCCGCAAAAATCCACTTGAGCATATAACCTGCAATTACCAGCGAAATCACCCACGGTAAGAGCAACAGCGAACGGTAGAGCCAACGCCCGCGAATGGGCTGATTAAGCAGCAGCGCCAAAGCAAAGCCCATACCCACGGTCAGCGGCACATCAATGGCGACAAACAACAAACTGCGCCGCAAACTTTGCCAGTATTCGGCATCTTGAAAGAGCCGTTGGAAGTTTTCTGTACCAATAAACGGGCGCACGGGGCTTGCTAAAGAGTAATCATAAAAACTCAGCCAAATGGCGTAGGCAGCCGCATAAAAAGTAAAAAACAAAACAAAAATAAACGCAGGCGCAACCCAAATATACTCACTAAAGTTGCGCCAGGGCTTAAACTGCGCTGACCTTCTTGCGACATTTTCTTGACTAGATTGTGGTTGACTGCTAATCATTAGAACCTTGTCTCAGCCTTGTATTAAGGAGAAAAATGTGCTGGCTCTGCAACATAAGAGCCAGCACATACCGTTTAACGAGCGTAACGTGAATTGTAGGTTTCAGCGGCTTGGGTTAAGGCAGTTTGGGCGTCTTGGCGACCCCGAATGACATCTTGCAAGGCTTGGCGCAGACCGTCAAAAAGCGGTTGGGTTGAGGTTACTTGAGGGTTGCCGTGGGCAGCACCAGCAGCGTAAGTGCCGACGTTTGCCACAAAGGTATCTTGGATTTCAGGGCTGCTTAGGACGCTTTGACGAGTGGAGATATTTTCGCGCCCTAGCTCGAGCGCAAGCTCTTCGCTAGCAATTGCTTCAATGTAAGCCCACGCTTCATCTGGGTGGTCACTGCGTGAAGAAATGAGCCACGACCAACCGCCGCTAAAGGTGGCAGCTTCGCCGCCTTCGGGAGTAGGCACAGGTGTCCAGCCGACGTTTTCTTCACCGAGTGCGCCCAGAATATCCACGGGCCAGCTCCACGTGCCTAAAAGTGCCATCGCACATTGCCCTGAGACCAGCGCCCGCACGGTGGCGTCGTAGTCGTTGGCAATAATATTGCTGGGGGTGACTTCATAGGTGTTGACCAAATCGTAATAAAACTGCGCAGCGGCAATGCCCGCTTCGCTGTCGTAGACGGCTTTACCATCGGCATCAACCAAATCGCCACCTGCTGCCCACACGTGGGTCAGCCACATATGCGGGGTGTGCAGGGTGTTGTCGGCAATAAAGCAGTAACCCCACTGGTCGGTTTCGCCGTCACCATCGGTATCTTGGGTGAGGCTTTGGGCGGTTTCAATCAGCTCGGCGCGCGTGGTGGGCGGCGCACTGGCGTCTAAACCTGCTGCCTCAAACAAATCTTTGCGGTAGTAGAGCACCCGCGCATCTGTTGTGGTGGGAATCACGTAATACTGCCCGTCCACGGTCGCAACATCCAAAATGGCGCTTTGCAAGTTATCGGGGTTCAAAAAAGGATGCCCGTCCATGTAGTCATTAAGGGCAAGCACATTGCCACTTGACGCCAGCGTGTAGGTATTGGCAGCCCCTTGATAGGTGATGTCGGGCGCGTTGCGACCTTCAGCAGCGACCAAAAACTGGCGGTAGAGTTCAAAGGGCGGCACAATCTCAAACTCGATGCGGATATTGGGGTTTTCAGCTAAAAAGGCTTCATGCGCTGCACGGTAAGCAAGTTCACTGTCATTGGGGTCATCATTAAAAAAGTCGATGGAGGTTTGCACCCGCAGCGTCACAGGGCGTGATTGTCCAAAAACGGTAGCACTGGTAAAGATGAGCAGCAGGACAACAGAAACACTCATCAGGTAGGGCACAGGTTTGGAAACAATTTTATTAAGTAGCAACATGAGCTATCTCCTTCAATGTGTAGAGAGCTGGAAATGTAACGCTAAGGATGGAAAGTAAGTGACTCGAGCATGTGCAACCATCACCTACTAACGCTTGGATTACGGTGTAAATGTCTTAGTTAACGTTTTTCATACGGCGCGCGAAAACTAGGCAGCCGCGCAGCAACATCAGGTAAAGTCGGAAAAGGTGCGTGCGGTTCTGCCTGATACCAAAACGCCACACTCGAAAGCTCATCGCTGCGGCGGTTGTCATGTCCGTGTTCGATGGTTACGCGTAGGTTTTTTTGAAACACCACTGGGTCTTCAAGGTGAAAGCGGTAGACCGTAATTGGCTCACTCCAGTTTTCACCGCCACCAGCAATAATCCCGTGGTAAGGCGCGTCGTAGACTTGGTTGGGGCACCATGATGTGTTGAAGTAATCTTCGGTGCCTGTACCGTGCAAGGTGGGCGGCCAGGCGTCGTTGGCACCGGGGCTGCTTTCGGGGCGGGGGGTAATCACCGGGGCAGGTAGTTCATGGGCAATCTGTTGCTGCCGACCACCATCAGGCACGCTCACGCCCGGCTCGCCGTCAATAAAAATCATGTCGTCGCCTTCGCCGTACCAGTCCCAATTTTTGGAACGGCGTAGCGAGTAAACCGAAAACAAACAGCCCACGTAATGACCGTGTCCGCTGGCCTCTAAGATGGTGTAGTTATCTTTGCCATCGGTGTTGACGCCACCAAAAAGGGTTTCTTCGTTAGTTAACTGACGTTCATCAGCCCCCTCAGGAATGTCCGTGCGCCACTGGGCGTGGAAACGGCCGAGGCCTTGCTCGAGCGCCTCATGCTGTTCAAAATCAACATAGTAATAAAACAGCACCTCGTCTTCGCAGTCACTGCTGATGGTAAAGCGCATGCCGTCGCTAAAAGGCATAGGAAAGTAGCAGTTAAAGGCTTTGCCGTCTTGGGGACTGCTTTGCAGGGGCAAGCTTGAAAAGTTACTGGTACGCGCATGACCCATGCCAAAAAAATCGCCAATAGGACACTCAATACTCGGTGTGTCTTCGCCGTCCCAGTAGGCCCGCAA
>JBCCOX010000069.1:0-12846 GCA_039025155.1 Deinococcota bacterium
GCGCTCGGAACCGTGCGGGTTAATTCGTTAAGGAATTAACCGGAAAGGATATTGCATGACCAAGCTAAAGATAAAACAAACTCAATCACTATATTTAATGCCTCAAGGCAATCTGCAACGTGCTTTCTTGAGATCGTCTTTATGGTGAAATCAGCTTGGTGATGCAGTATGACTACAAACCTCGAGCACCTATCACCCTGATGACCTACAACTGGATGACTTACGAGGCAAAGTAAGCTTCAGCAGTTTCTCTCTCTTGAGCACGTTTGCCTTCATCCCAGCCGAGGCTTTCACCGAGTAGGTCAGTGACTTTAGGAATGGCCTTATGAGTGGCGTCCTTATCTAAAAAGCCTAGGCGGATGCGTCGTGCTAAAAAGTCACGGGTGCTCCTAGAGGCTTCATGCTGAGCTGCATAGAGAACCTCAGCATCTAAAAAAGGATGACCTTCCACGAGGCGGTCAAGGTGGCCTTGCGCTAGTACATCACTGGCTTGATCTCCGTAAGCACGACTCAAATAGCTGGCGACATCAATATCAACCTTAAACTGATCTTGTAGGTCACTGGCGAGCGTGGGCGTATAGCGTTTAGCACCTACAAGTTTAAGTGTCTCAGTTTGGGATCCACGGTCAACAGTCAAGCTACCAACCTTAATCACCTCATCAACGGTATCTAGGGCCATCTTGCGGTAGGTTGTCCACTTGCCACCCGCAATGGTGACCAGGCCAGACTCACTTACGTTAATGACGTGGTCGCGTGAAAGTTGGGCTGTATCAGCAGCTTTGGGGTCAGACACCAGCGGACGAAGGCCCGACCAGCTCGAGAGGACGTTATCTCGGGTGGCAGGCGTGGCAAAGTATTTGCGCAAATGCCGCAAGATGTACTCAATGTCGTCTTCGGTTGCTTGTGGGTTGGGTTCAATAGTTGCTGGGTTATCGGTTGTACCGACCAAGGTGTGGTCGAGCCATGGGAGCAAAAAGAGCACCCGTCCGTCTTCTGTTTCAGGGATTAGCAAGCCCGTCTCAGGCGGCGAAAATGATTTATCTAAAATAATGTGTACACCAGAGCTAGCACTGAGCATGTTGACAGCGTTGGGGTCGTCCATATGGCGGATGCCGTCGGTAAAGGGCCCCGTAGCATTGACGATAACTTTGGCGTGAATATCCCAACGGTCGCCTGTGAGGGTATCGTGAACACTTGCGCCAGATAATGTGCCGTTTTCCTTAACTAAACCTGTGACCTCAACATGATTGGCAACAGTTGCGCCCTCCTCAGCGGCGGTGAGGACAAGGGCAACGTTCATGCGGGCGTCATCAAACTGCCCGTCGTAATAGAGGACAGCGCCACGTAACCCTTCGGGTTGCAGCATAGGAAAGCGGTTGAGGGCCTCTTTGGCGTCCACAAAACGGCTCGGGGCGAGGTTGGCTTTGCCTGCTAGTGTGTCATAGAGTTTGAGCCCAGTTAAGAAATAAGGTACTTGGAGGACGTTGTAAAGCGGTGTAACGATGGCGAGGGGTTTTGCTAGATGGGGCGCAATTTTAATGAGCACCGCACGTTCTTTCAGGGCGTCCCTCACAAGGTTAAACTGGCTGCGGTCAAGTTGTTTAACAGCTTTTTCAAGGTAGCGCACGCCGCCGTGAATGAGTTTGGTGCTGCGGCTGCTGGTACCGGCGGAAAAGTCATCGCGCTCGAGCATAGCGACCTTTAGCCCGCGCGTTGCAGCATCTAACGCAACACCTGCACCTGTGGCGCCTCCACCGATGACGAGGACATCAAAACTATCACTTTTGAGCTTGTCAACATGAGCTTCTCGATTCATGATTCCCCCTTAGGGCATGCTGTGGATAACATTAGTTTAAAAACTGTTCCTGAGTGTTGTGTATGCATCCAGATATAACGGATGTGAAGCTATTTGACGAGTTACATTCGACCTCATGCTTGGGTCTTATGCACAGTGGTCTTGTAAACAGTGGTCTTGTAAACAGTGACCTTATGCGCAGTGATTTTATGCACCGTAATTAAGTATGAGTTTGGCTCGAGCAACATCTATCTGCAAGTAATATTTTGAGACAAATGGTGAGCGTATGGCTGCATCTTGACGTGATTTAAGATGAACTCTCCCAATCAGCCGCGCGGCTCACGGCACGGTGCCAGCTCGAGCGTAGCCTCTCGCGTTCGCTAGCATCCATACTGGGTTCAAAGCGAGCATCTTCTCGCCAGAGGGCTTTAAGTTCGTCTTGTCCTGACCAGAAGTCAGTTGCTAGCCCAGCTAAAAAGGCTGCGCCTAGTGCGGTGGTTTCAGTGACTTTAGGGCGCACTACCGGCACGCCTAAGATGTCCGCTTGAAACTGCATGAGTAAGTTATTACGCGAGGCACCGCCGTCTACCCGCAGCTCTGCGAGGGGTGTGCCGCTATCTTTTTCCATCGCGCCAATCACGTCGGCAACTTGGTAGGCAATGCCCTCGAGAGACGCCCTAGCAATGTGTGCAGCCGTACTGCCCCTAGTCAGGCCAATCATGAGCCCGCGCGCATACTGGTCCCAGTGGGGCGCACCCAACCCAGCAAAAGCAGGAACTAAATAGACGCCGCCGTTGTCGTCTACACTTGCTGCTAAACTTTCAACATCTTTTGAGTGGCGGATGATCCCGAGCCCATCGCGCAACCACTGCACGACCGCACCACCAATAAAAATGCTGCCCTCGAGCGCGTAATTGAGCGTATCCTGATGTTGCCACGCAACTGTACTAAGCAGTTGATTTTGCGAGGTCATAGGCTCGCGCCCTGTATTCATAAGCATAAAACAGCCTGTACCGTAGGTGTTTTTGCCCTGCCCAGATTCAAAACAAATCTGCCCAAAACTGGCAGCCTGTTGGTCGCCAGCCATACCTGCAATCGGTACAGCGTTGCGGAAAGCTTCGTGGCTAGCTTCACCGTAGACTTCAGAACTCGAGCGCACCTCGGGAAGCATCTGTTTAGGAATCTTAAACAGCTCTAAGACTTCATCATCCCACGCTAGGTCGTGAATGTTAAAGAGCATCGTGCGACAAGCGTTGGAGACATCAGTCACGTGAACTTTACCCTCGGTTAGCTTATAAACCAGCCAACTGTCCACCGTGCCAAAGGCAAGCTCGCCAGCTTCAGCACGTTCACGTGCGCCGGGGACGTTATCCAAAATCCACGCGAGTTTACTGCCGGAAAAGTAGGCATCTAGCACGAGCCCGGTTTTGTCTTGAATCATCTGGGCGAGGCCGTCATCTTTTAGGCTGTCTACAAACTTAGCAGTGCGCCGATCTTGCCAAACGATGGCGTTACAGATAGGTTGCCCGCTGGTTTTGTCCCAGACAATGGTTGTTTCGCGCTGGTTGGTGATGCCAACAGCGGCAATATCCACCGAGTTAAGGTTGGCACTGGCGAGAGCTTCGGTGGCAACACCAGACTGAGTTGACCAGATTTCACTTGCATCGTGCTCAACCCAACCGGGTTGCGGGAAAATTTGCCGAAATTCTTTTTGGGCTACACTTTTGATAGTACCTCCACGGTCAAAGACAATTGCCCTCGAGCTGGTTGTACCTTGATCTAGGGCCATGATGTAATCTGCCATGCATGATCCTCCTTAATATGTTTATGTCAAGCGTATTTTTGTAAGTAAAGTTAAGAGTGTAACAAGTAGCTGTTCCAGTGACTTGACTTGACGCTCAGGTGCAAACGTTACGCATATTGCTTATGTAAATGGAGTTGTGTCATTTAGATTTTGTCATTAAATATTTTAGATAATCTCATTAGTCGCGATCATCTGATTCTTGAGTAGTATCATCCAAGTGCTCTCTAACAACCATCACTACAAAAACGCGAAAAAGGGTGGCCGCGGGGGCCACCCAAATCTCAAAAGTTAAGCCTAGACCTTACTCACCCGTCCACTGTCTAAGTAGTTCATCATAAGGAACTGCAATAGGTGCTTCGGGTTCGCGTTCCGCTTTAGGAGAACCGGGTTGGTTAAGCCAGTACTCGCGGTCACGAACTTCGTTCATGATTGGCCCACAGACAGGCAAGTTGGCGCGCTCGAGGCGTTCCATAATGCCGTCTTGTTGTTGCGCAAGGTTGTCAAGTGCTTCTTGAGCAGTAGCTTCACCAGTGATTGCCTGCGAAATGTTTTGCCACCACAGTTGGCTCAAGCGTGGGTAATCTGGCACGTTGGGGCCAGAGTCAGTCCACATAAATTCAACGGGCGAGCGGTAGAACTCAACAATACCGCCGTACTGACCAATGTTTTCGGTGAGGTAGTCAGCTTCTACCGTGGAGCGGCGTACAGGTGTGCCACCAACGAGGAATTTCTCGAGCGATACTGTCTTGGAGCTAGCAAACTGCGCCCACAACCAAGCTGCATCACGCTGCTGCTCAGGTACGTTTTGCAAAATGGTCCATGAACCAGCGTCTTGATAGCCAACTTTCATGCCTTCATCCCAGTAGCGTCCGCGGGGGGTAGGTGCAACGCGCCATTTGAGGCTGCCATCATCATTCACAACTGGGTTACCGGGTTCACGGAAAGATGGATCGGATAGCCAGGTGATGTATTGGAACACACGCTGGGCAACATACCCCTCAGCAGGTACAGGGCCTGCTTCTGACCACGTGATAGACGCAGCTTGAGGCGGCGCATATTCAGTGAGCCAGTCGATGTAGGTTTGTAGTGCGTAGACAGCGGCAGGTCCGTTGATGGCACCACCACGGGTTACATCGCTCCCGGCTGGGTGGCAACCTTCTACGCGAATACCCCATTCATCAACAGGAATACCATTTGGAATGCCAATGTCACCTACACCAGCAATACTCATCCACGCATCCGTAAAGCGCCAGCCTAAAGACACATCGCGACGACCGTAATCCATGTGGCCGTAAACTTTTACGCCATCAATCGTCCCGTCGCCGTTCACTTCATTGGTGAAAAAGTTGGCGATGTCTTCGTAAGCAGCCCAGTTCACAGGAACACCAAGCTCGTAGCCGTAAATGTCTTCAAACTGCGCCATGATGTCTGGGTTGGTGAACCAGTCGTAGCGGAACCAGTAGAGGTTGGCAAACTGTTGGCCAGGAAGTTGCAACTGGTTGCCTTGATAGTCCTGCCCAAATTCTGGGTTGAGCCAGTCGTCTAGGTCGAGGAAGGGATTGGTAATCGCCTCACCCTCACCAGCCATGTACTCGGTGAGGTTCACAGCGCTGTCGTAGCGCAAGTGTGTGCCAATTAGGTCAGCATCATTAACATAAATGTCATAGATGATTTCGCCAGAGTTAAGCTGGGTTTGTAAGCGGGCAACCACGTCACCTTCGCCGATGATGTCGTGAGTGACGCTAATACCGGTAAGTTGCTCAAAGGCATCTGCTAACACATCACGCTCGTAGACGTGGGTGCGAATGTTTTCTGCCACCGAGTTAATTTCCATGCCGCTAAACGATTCACTAGCAGTAATAAACCAGCACAATTCTTGTAACTGCTCTTCACGGCTAACAGCACTACGGGCAAAAAGTTCATCAATGAGTGATTCTGCTACCGACGTGTCTAAGCCTTCGCAGTAGTCTTGGTCTTGAGCGTGACCCGTTGGCGCAAGTGACAGCGTGCCAGCTAGCAATATCACCAACATACTTGTGATAAACGTGGTAAACCTATGGTGCATGTAGTCCTCCTTGAACTAAAAACTTAGGTTAACGATGAAGGTGTCCCCTAAAAATATTACGGAAATACGACAAAAATACGACGAAAATACGATGGCTATCCATCTTGTGATTAAAACTTTGAAGGATAAACCCAGAACGTGACTCCTTTCCCGCGAGCCTTACAGTCTTATAGAACGAGTGGCTCGAGCCTCACCAATAGCTAGCTTCACAAGGCAATGTTGATAAGCACCGAGTTGATAAACACCAAGTTGATAAGCACCTAAGTCAACTTGCAAACCGCATCCAACAACATCCAATAGCATGGATGAGTCATCAAGCTTCTTGCAGGTTAGCCCCAGCCCACCATCACCATAATCCACACGAGGGCGACGGCTACGGCGTACCACAAGTTACCCAGCGAAATATTTGGAAAAATTGCTAGCGTGAGAACCATGATACCAATAAAGCTAATGACACTCAAGAAAAACTTAGCGCCCCGCGTTGTCGTAATGGGTAAAAACCCCTTGCGTTCGCGGGTCGGCGAAAGAATGTCCCACAGTGTCATAATAGTTAGCGCAACGCCCAGACCACTAAAAAAGATAGCGGTTGGCTGTGTCCAATCCATCCAAGCTAAATTGAGGTTGAGCGTATCCGTAAAAAACCGTCCTAGGGTAGTAGCGACGACTTGCCACGGAATAGGTAGCCAAGACCCCAAAGCTAGAGTGATAACAACACTAATAACAGCGCTGAGCAAAACGAGCGCGATAACTTGAGCACGTGACAAACTGACCATTAGACACGCCCCAGGGCAAAGCCTTTAGCGAGGTTGTTGCGCACAAAGTAGATGAGTACCGCACCAGGAATAAGCGTGAGCACACCCACGGCTGCAATAAGTCCCCAGTCCCAGCCTTCGGCACCGAGGCTGGCAGTAAGCGCAATGGCGAGCGGTTTAGCTCTCGTGCTAGTGAGGCTACTAGCCATAATGACCTCCACCCACGAAAACATGAAGCTAAAAAAAGCAGCTACGCCAATGCCGGGGGCAATTAGTGGCATAAAAATTCGGAAGAAAAACCTAGGAAAGCTGTAACCGTCTACGTAAGCTGTTTCATCGATAGCTTTGGGAATACCTGACATAAAGCCTTCTAAAATCCATACTGCTAGGGGAATACTAAACAGCGTATGGGCAAGCGCAACTGCCCAGTATGTGTCAAAAAGCCCTAGACCCTCACGCCCATAAAGTTGTACAAAGGGCAACACAAAAATAGCTCCAGGAGCCATACGGTTAGTAAGTAGCCAAAAAAATAAGTGATGATCGCCTCGAAACTTGTAGCGTGAAAACGCATAGGCAGCGGGTAGTGCCACAACGAGTGTAATCACAGTATTTATAACTACATAGGCAAGCGAATTAGCGAATGCGCTACGCCATTCTTCTCCAGCAAAAACGCTTTGATAATTCTGCAAGGTGAATGCTTGAGGGATAAAACTTTGTACTTGTAGGATTTCGTCGGTAGTTTTGAATGACATCGACAACATCCACAGTAGAGGCATGGTCAAAAAGACATAATAGAGAGCCATGCCTAAAAACGTAAATAGGCGCCGCTTTTAAGCCTCCTGCACGGGTTCATTGCCTGTGCCTACATTGGTGAGAACTTGAAAAAATACATAACTGATAACCAAAATAATGTAAAAGTACACTAATGACATGGCTGCTGCTGGGCCAAAGTTAAAAGCTCTAGCCTCCCTCACAACAGTGTCACTTAGAAATGATGTGGCAGTACCTGGACCACCACCAGTAACCATAAATGGTTCAATGTAAATCCTGAACGAGTCCATGAACCGCAATAGTATGCCGATAGTAAGTACGCTTCTAAGACGTGGTAAGGTCACCACCCAAAATGTTTTCCAGCGACTTGCCCCATCAATGCGAGCAGCTTGAAAATAGGCATCTGGAATGGCATTTAGCCCTGAGTAGCACAATAGTGCAATGAGCGGCGTCCAGTGCCAAACATCCATCACTACAATAGTCACCCAAGCATCAAAGGGGTTTAGACCAGTGTCATAGCTGTAGTTAAACCAGCTAAGAATCACGGGGACAAAGCCTAAATCTGCTCGCGTATATGCTCGCCAAATAATACCTACCACTTGCCAAGGAATAAGCAAAGGTAAACCAATAGTAATTAGACTGATAGTTGCGCCAATGCCTCTTTTAGGCATGCCGAGGGCAACCAGAATACCCAGAGGGACCTGAATTGCTAGGACTACAAAGGAAAAGATAAATTGTCGTCTCAGTGCACTAGGAAAAATATTGTCCTGCCAGACACCACGGTAATTCTCGAGCCCTAACCAAAGTGATGGCAAGCCAGGTAGTTTATCAATAAACGAATAGTTGATGACCGTCATAAATGCAATAAACGCATTTACCGACATCACTATGAGCGCTGGAATCAAAAAAAACCACGCGCGTTGATTGACTTGCTTCACGCTGCCACCTGCGTTTCTAGGCGCTTACCGCCATCTTGACGACTGCTGTAAAGAAGCACCTTATCGTGAGGGAAATGAACGTAGATGGTCTCCCCAGCTTGTAAGGGACTTTCTTCGGGAACAATGGCTTTGAGCTGGAGGTTTTCGCCAGTAAGCTCGAGCATCAGTGCATTGCCGGTGAGCATGGTGCGGGTGATAGTTGCAGGAAACCAGCCTTCGTGTGCGTCCCTACTGACCTGTACATACTCAGGGCGAATACCTACCTGAACACTGTTACCTACCTGAACACTGTTACCCTCAGCCAAGTCAGGTGCTAATGGCAGGTGAGTATCTGCAAGCTGAATACCACCATCTAGAGCTTTGCCGTCAAACAAATTCATGCCCGGACTACCGATAAAGTAGCCCACAAAGGGTGCTGCCGGTTGGTGGTGAAGTTCTTCGGGGCTAGCTGTTTGTAGAGCCTCACCTGCGTCCATCACGGTCACTTGATCGGCAAACGTTAAAGCCTCGTGTTGGTCGTGGGTTACGTAGATCATGGTGAGGTTTAGGCGCTGGTGTAACTCTTTGAGTTTGCGGCGTAAGTGCCACTTTTGCTGTGGGTCAATAATAGTAAGGGGTTCATCAAAAAGCACTGCTGTTGTATCTGAACGGACAATGCCACGGCCCATCGAGATGCGTTGTTTTTCAGCCGCCCCCAGACGGTTGGCCCGTTTTTTCAGGTAAGGGGTGAGCTCGAGCATCTCAGCAACTGCGCGCACACTGCGGTCAACCTCAGCTTTATCAACACCTCTATTGCGCAGTGGAAAGGCTAAATTGTTATAGACGTTTAAGGTTTCGTAGACAACCGGAAACTGAAATACTTGGGCTACATTGCGTTCACGTGGCGACTGGGCAGTTACGTCTTGACCGTCTATAAGCACCTTGCCTTCACTGGGTTTGAGCAGGCCAGAAATAATTTTAAGCAGGGTTGTTTTGCCGCAACCTGACGGCCCCAAGAGGGCACTTGCCACGCCGTCTTGCCAACTGAGGTTGATATCTTTCACAGCATAGGTCTTGCTGCCGTCGTAGCTATGGGCAACATTGACCAGTTCAACAGTTGCCATAGCTAACCTCCTCTAACCGCTTTGGCACTTGCGACCAGTTTCCCAGAAGGAACAAAAACATGCATGTAATCGCTATTTAAATGCATCGTGACAGCCTCACCTAAATGAAAATGGCCAACATCTTGACTTAAGGCTGTGAGCTTAACCCCTTCGTGTTCTAAATGAACGGTGGTGTCTGAGCCGACAATCTCCGAAAGGGTGACGGTGGCTGCTGCGGACATCCACGTTGCACCTTCATATGTGTGTGGAGGTGTATCTGCATTGGTAGGTGTGACGTTAATGTGATGCGGACGAATACCCACGACGTAATCACCGGGCTCGAGGCTAAGTTCTAACTTGCGCACATCCACGTGAACATCTTCAGTAATAAGTAGTTGACCGCCACTTACGGTTGCGGGCAAAAAATTCATAGGTGGGTCACTAAAATAGCGCCCTGAAGCAATTTGATTGGGGCGCAAATAGACACTGCGGACATCGCCCATTTGAATAATCTGCCCGCCTTCTAAAATGGCAGCGTGGCTGGCCATGGTCAGCGCGTCAAGCGGTTCAGGCGTAGCGTAGACAAACATGGCCTCACTTTCACTGGCAATGGTTTTAAGTTCTAAGCGCAAGTCTTCGCGCAGCTTGTAGTCGAGGTTGCCGAGGGGTTCATCTAGCAAAATGAGCTTAGCGTCTTTGGCAAGTGCCCGGGCAATCGCCACCCGCTGCTGCTGCCCACCGCTTAGCTGTTGGGGGAGACGGTCTAAAAACTCGCTGATGCGCACTTGCTGCGCCACGGTATGCACCCGTGTTTTAACGGTGCTTGCGTCGTAGCCTGCTACTTTAAGTGGCGACGCGATGTTTTCAAAGACAGTGAGCGACGGGTAGTTAATAAACTGCTGGTAGACCATGGCTACGTTGCGTTTACGCACGTGGACTTTGGTGACATCTTCACCGTCCATAAACACGCGCCCGCTGTCGGGTTTTTCCAGCCCTGCCATAATGCGCAGCAAGGTTGTTTTGCCTGCCCCGGTGGGTGCGATGAGCGCTAAAAACATACCCGGGTCTAGGCTTAAGTTCAGGTCACGACATTTGATGTTGTTCCCGTAGCGTTTATTGATGTGCGTAAGCTGCAAGCTCACTAGTGCAACACTCCCTTAACCCAAATTGACGCATCATTGTTTGCTCAACATGTGGTTGTTAACGTTAGGTATATAACAATTGCTAGATAGCATGCAATTTACAAAAGTCCCGCAATAACCTGAACTACTCCCATAACAAACTTGGTTGCATATACCCCAAAAGGCATGACACTGAGGACGCCGGATTGTTTTGGATAACATCTACACGAATTGGTTGTTTAACGCTTGCAACCATACCGTAAAACCTGAACATCAGTCAACTTTGTTGGACATCTGTTCAGAAAGTTGTTAGAGTAATTTGGCACACGATAAAACATGTCAACCGTAAGCTGATTCCTAGCGTGCGCGTTGAGACTTATAGGAGCTCTAAACAAGCTTGAAAAGGGAAGGCCTGGTGCCATGCTCGAGCAAGACGTGCTCATCCGCGACGCCCTGCGGGTGGCCAAAATGTACTATTACCAAGACCTGACCACGCCAGAGATTGCGCAGGTTTTGGGCTTGTCGCGCCCGAAAGTCTCGAGGCTGTTAAGTTTTGCTAAAGATAAAGGCCTTGTTGAAGTTAAAATTCACGATCCCAATGTTCACAAGTTAGGGCTCGAGCGCGACATTCAAGACCGCTTTGAGTTAGCCAGTGTGCAAGTGGTGCATACACCAGCGCATTTTGCACCCCGTGAACGGCTTGATTTGGTAGCTAAGTTTGGTGCGCGCTACCTCAACACCTTTATTGAAGACAGCCGCGTTTTGGGGCTTGCGTGGGGGACAACCTTGAGCGCCATCAGCAGTCATTTAGTACCGCGCGCCTGCAGTTCACTGGATATTGTGCAGCTCAACGGTTCAGGGAACACCCACAACATTTCCAATACCTACGCCAGCGAAATTATGGTGCGTTTTGCCAACAACTACGCGGCGAGGGCGCACTTGTTACCTGTACCTACCTTTTTTGACTACCCTGAAACCAAAGCTGCCCTCTGGCGCGAGCGCAGCTTACAGCGTGTGACCCGTTTACAAGACGAGGCAGACACGCTTTTATTTAGCATTGGCGCGGTAAGTGCGGGGGTTCCAAGTAAGGTTTACAGCAGCGAATACCTAGAGGACACCGACTGGCAAGGGCTAGCTGCGCAAGGCGTAGTGGGTGATATTGCTACGGTATTTTTCCGGGCAGATGGTAGCTATGCAGATATTGAGGTTAACCAGCGCTCGAGCGGCCCCGAGCTAGAGTTATTCAGGCAGGCCCGTCACAGTGTGTGTGTGGTGTCTGGTGAGGGTAAAGTGCGTGGACTTCATGCAGCCTTGCAAGGTCGGTACATACGCCATCTGATACTAGATGATGTGACGGCCCACGTGCTGCTCGAGCTTGTTGTAGATTAGCTGAGTGAATTTAGCTGTGGGGCTTTATTGTTGTAGGAGTGACTCAGCTTGGCTCGAGTACTCCTTGTAACACCCTTACGTTTGCAGTAATCTCATCACCACTAGCACCATCTTTCCCAAAAATAGCACTGCCCGCCACAAACACATTCGCACCTGCCTGTTGCACCTTGCTGAGCGTGTCCGCGTTAATGCCGCCATCCACCTGAATATTGCAGGTTAGTTGCTGCTCGCTAATCCAGCGGCGCACGGTGGCAATGCGGTCCAAACTGGCTGGAATAAGTGACTGCCCACCAAAACCCGGATTTACGGTCATGACTAAGGCCATATCTAGATAAGGTAGCGCGTCGTGCATCACTGTCAAGGGTGTGAGTGGATTTACGGCGAGGCCCACGCCAACGCCTAGCTCACGAATGCGCCCTAGGGTGCGGTGTAAGTGCGTGCAAGCTTCGGCATGAACGGTGATGCTCGAGGCACCTGCGTCCACCATCACGTCCAAAACATCATTCGGATTGTCCATCATCAGGTGAACATCTAGCGGTAAGTCTGTTACCTTACGGCAGGCTTCTACCGCCAGTGTCCCAAACGTCAAGTTCGATACAAAATGCCCGTCCATGACATCAATATGAATCACGCCAACACCTGCTTGATCAGCAGCGCGCACAGCTTCACCAAGGCGGCTAAAGTCAGCGGCTAAAATAGAAGCGGCAAGGGTATCTGTTGAGGCAAGGCGGGAAATTGACTCGGCAGGTGTTAAAGAGGTCGAAGTCACGGTCGTAGTATAACGCGCACATTCCAGTAACTTATACAGCCTATCTTCCCTTGTACACGTTGTTAATTACTCAGCTACTCACTACTCATAGGTTGTTTTGGTCATAATCAGATTTTTGAAGGTTTCATCTACTTCAAACCGCCCCATGTGTCCTGAATGCTGGCTAACATGGTGACATAATCCCCAACGCAAGCCCTCGAGCGGGTGCTTGTCGTGATCTGGCGTGCGGTAAAGGCCAAGAGCTTCAGGCGCACCTTTAATGACAGCCTCAATTTCAAAATTGATACCATCTGCGGCCCACTGCAAAGTATTTTTTTCGGGGCCGTCCGTGGTGAGTAGCGCAGCCATACCACCCTTGTA
>JBCCOX010000070.1:0-12822 GCA_039025155.1 Deinococcota bacterium
AACGGTATTAACGTTAACGATAAGACTGTGCATTGTAAATGATGCTGATGCAACACAGACGGATGTGTTTATTAGGTCTGTTTAAGCTCACGTAATTTTTGGGTGGCTTCGCTGGCACTGAGTTCGCCACGCTCGAGCGCCGCCAAAATCTCACTACGCGCGGCTGCTTGTTCGCGTTGCCGTTGCTCTTGGTTAAGGCGTTCGCGCGCTATCTCGGTACTGTCATCTGCTTGGTAGCCAAGCGTTTTAAGGAGCGTTTCAAGCCGCTGGCGAATGGTTGGGTAGCTAAGCCCCATGAGCCGTTCGACCTCCTTGAGGTTGCCACGGGTACGCACAAAGAGGCGGAGGAACTCGAGCTGTTGTTCGGGCAGCAGGGCAAACTCATTCGGGACAAAGCGCCCTTCAATGACCACACCGCTGTGCGGGCTGGCAAGTCGGGTGACCTCGAGCGGCTCCCCTGACACGGGACAACGTGTGGGCATAGGGTAGCGCGGCAGGTCGGTGAGGGGTTTTGGGGCACTCATTAACTTACATCTACCGTGATGCGCGTACTAGCACCGTCTTGCTCGTTGCTAATATCTACCAGACGCCCTTCAGGGAGGTCGCCCATTGCTAGTAGGTGGGCAAGGTGGTCAATCACAATGCCCTGCTCAGCCAGTTGACTGCGAACGCCATCTGGAATAAACATGATGCCAAACTCAGCAAGTTTAACTGGAATAGCGATGTTAATGGCTTGGGCGTTGGGGCGTTGGATCGACACGTGGACAGCTTTAGCAGGTTTGGAAGCAGGTCGTTTAGAACTTGGCCGAGGAGCTGAGGTGGTTGAGGGACTGTCGAGTGCTGCTAAAAGTTCTAAAGCCTCGTCTACGTTGATGCTGCCAGCAGCTAGTAGCTCGAGTACCTGCCGTCTTTCTACTTGCTGACGGGTTGCTGCCCCGTTCTCAGTCATACCTTCATCAGCAACGCCTTCATCAGTAACGCCTTCATCAGTAACGCCTTCATAGGTTGCTTCATAGGTTGCTGTCTCCATGATTATGCATCCTCTTGGGAGGTCTCAGAGACAGCCTCAGGGACAGAGATACCCTCAGCCGTATCATCATCTGCAGCAACAAGCGTGATGTTACCCGCTTTGGTGACAACATCAAACTTGGCATCACCACCTGCGAGTTGTGCTTGCAAACGCCCGCCCATCATCTCGCGAGAGACTTGCACGCTATCCCAGTTACCGCGTTTGCCAATATCACCTGCTTTGACCTGCGCTCGTACGGTAGCGCTCGAGCCTGCTGTAAACGTCACCTTAGCGTTGCCGCCGGTAATCCGTAGGGTGTTTTGACCTTCGCTAAACTGCCCGCGAATTTTGGCATTACCTGCTTTTAAGCGCATCATAAGGAGCTGTACATCATTTATGGTGACATTGCCAGCGTTAACTCGAGCAAATACAACAGGTAGTCCACTAATTTTGACATTGCCTGCGTTACCCGTGACAAACACAGCGTAGCCTTCAGGAACGCCTATCTCATTGTTACCAAAGGTGTTCAGGGTGTAATTTGTACCGTCTTGCTCGAGCTCTGGTGCGTTTAAGACGCTGTCTTCACGTGCATCTTCCACGTTGGGCGCAGTTAACGAGCTATCTAACTTGACCCTGAGGTTGCCAAAGCGGTTACGAATGACAACCCACGGCAACCCCTCATAAGATGTACCTGCTAGTGACTCAAGTGCTTCTGCAGGTTCGGGTGGTTCAGGTGGTTCGGGGATGTCAGGACCGTCTTCCCTAAACCAGTTTACAAAGGGCATGTGGTCAAACACGTTGGTAAGCACCTTGCCGATGACATCATCGTCGTCAATGTCAACCTCGACATTGACTTTGGGACCTTTGGCGTTGCCACCTTTACCCGTGCTGTAGCTGTAGCTATACCGTTTACCTTGCTTGCCGCTGTCAGCTGCCGCGCCACTATCTGCCTCATCTGAGGTGGTGTAAGCGTAAGCATAGCCCTCATCTGAGGCGTTTGAGGTCGAGGTTTTTGTGGTCGTTGACGTTGATGTTACTGATGACGTGACCGTGCCTGACGGTTCAGCTTCTTTGAGAGCGGCGAGTAACATGTCAGCTTCGGCAGGGCTGATTTTGCCTTCTTCAAGTAGTTTTTCAATGCGTGCAACATCACTACTGCTGTGCTGTGGTGAAGATGTTGTTGCGTCGTCTGATGAGCTGTAGCTGTTGGGTTGAGTCATGGTTAGCCTGCTTTCTTTAGGGAATGGGGTGGTACCAAAGGGCGAGTTTGTGTCTTGTTGAGCGTATCTATAGGAGTGTCTGAGATGACCGGGATAATGACTGGCTCGAGCTTGCTGGCGAGCGCGTGTAAGACTCGAGCTAAAGCAGCTCGCAGAGCGCACATGTCTGCTCTTGCTAGCGCAGCATCGCGGTGACAACGATGAATGCGGTCATGGGCATCGTCTTGCAAACTCTCAGCATGATTGGGCGTAATCATGTGATCTCCTTAGCTCAAAATGAGGCTTTGTAGATTAGGTGAATGTTAAAGCAGTATCTCATTAACGAAATATGGACCACAATGTGTCAGGTCTTATCAAGAATATAAACTCGAGTTTTACATTTGTCAAATTCTATTTTACATATTTTACTCCGATGTCCACTTACAGCATCAGATTGGCAATACCCGCTATGGTAAATAGGTTTATATGTGTAGGTTTGTCACTTACGTCTGTGACGGTACTGGTTTATGGTGATGGCAACCTTACTAGCCTCTGGATATAGTTGACGACGTTGATGTTGGTCTGGTTGACTATTGCTTGGCTAGTTCAAGATGTAAAGTCAATCTTGCGTATTTATAAACTTTACTTATCACCTCTTGGGTGTATTACATCTATCTCAGATCATCTCACGCAACTTGCGTTGTCAAAGGAGCCTACACATAGCTATGCAACATGCATCTAAACAACCTCAACCTACCTCAGAACGCAGCATTAACACCCCTGACTGGGTGCGCGACGCGGTGTTTTACCAAATATTTCCCGACCGTTTTGCTAAAAGTGAGCGCGTCCCCAAAATTGGCCGCCTAGAAGCGTGGGGTAGCCCGCCCACGGTTCACGGCTACAAAGGTGGTGATTTGCTGGGCGTCGTTGACAACCTCGACTACTTACAAGACCTCGGTGTGACCGCGTTGTACTTTAATCCCATCTTTCGGTCTGCTTCCAACCACCGCTACCACACCCACGACTACTACCAAGTTGATCCTATGTTGGGCGGTAACAAGGCGCTCACTGAGCTTTTAGAGGCTTGCCATAGCAGAAGTATGAAAGTTGTGCTGGACGGCGTGTTTAACCATGCGAGCCGGGGCTTTTTCCAGTTTAGCGACATTTTAGAAAATGGTGTCAACAGCCCCTACCGCGACTGGTTTCACATTCGCCGTTTTCCCTTAAACCCGTATGGCGGCGGCGACATTGGCTACGATGCGTGGTGGGGTCTGGCCGCACTTCCTAAGCTCAACACCGCTAACCCAGAAGTCCGGGAGTTTTTGTTTGGGGTAGCAGAACACTGGCTGGAAGTTGGCATTGATGGCTGGCGACTAGACGTGCCCAACGAAATTGCAGATGACGCCTTTTGGCGCGAGTTTAGAAGGCGCTGTCGGGCGATTAACCCAGACTGTTACATTGTCGGTGAAATTTGGGATGACGCCAGCCACTGGCTGCAAGGCGACCAGTTTGATGCGGTGATGAACTACCCGTTTACACGGGCTATTTTGGGCTTTACAGCAGCAGACTCGCTCAATGTTGAGGAAATTAAGCGCTGCGGCTATCAGTACATTCCAGAATTGGATGCAGATGACTTTGCACAAACCGTTGACGACATTTTGACCTATCACCCTAAAGCTATTACCGATGTGCAGCTCAACTTACTTGGCTCGCACGATACGCCTCGAGTCCTCACCATTGTGGGTAACGACAAAAATGCGGTGCGTATGTCACTACTCTTTCAAATGACCTTTCCCGGTGCACCCTGTTTGTACTACGGTGATGAACTTGGCTTAGCGGGTCGCCACGACCCTGACTGCCGCCAGAGTATGCCGTGGGACGATGAATACGAGTGGAACCGAGGTTTACTGGCTTACACCAAAAAACTCATTCAGTTACGGCATGAAGAACCTGCTTTGCGACGAGGTAGCTATCACACGCTCTACGCTGCGGATGGTGTGTACATCTACGCTCGAGTGTTGGACGGGCGCTGTTTGATTGGCAGCATCAACGTGAATCATGACCCGGTGACGCTCGAGCTAGTTGTAGACGCTGGTGTGCCGCTAGGTGACTATCAAGATGTATTTAGTGACCACACACTCACGCTCACCCAAAACACCTTGACGGTGAACTTAGCGGCTCGAGCCGCCACTCTATGGCAACCCACTTAACTTCATGTGATAATCAACAGGTGATAATCAACAGGTGATAATCAACGTAGATTGGCAAGTGCTTTGCGAATCAGTGTTTCAGCGCTGGCCTCTGGGTCTGCAAGCACAAGTTCAGCAACAGTTGTTTTTACAGCCGTTTCGCGGTAGCCCAATGCCAAAAGTGCGTCTACGGCGTCATCGCCAGCCGGGCTCAGGAGCGCTTTGGGCGCGCTGCCGCCAGAGGCAGCCATAAGTTCTTCGGGCAGCTTGTTTTTAAGTTCCAAAATAATGCGCTGGGCCAGCTTTTTGCCCACGCCCGGCGCACTGGCGAGTAAGCCTGCGTCTTCCTCGAGCACTGCTCTAGCGAGTAATGTCGTCGGCAAGGCAGATAACATTGCTAAAGCAAGTTTAGGACCCACCCCAGACACACCGAGCAAAAACTCAAACACCCGTTTCATATCACTCTGGTGAAAGCCAAATAAACTTAGGTCGTCTTCTTTGACGGCTAAATAGGTGTGTAAGCGTAGCGCTGTGCCCACTTGACAGGCCATTAAGGTAGATTTAGGCGCAAACACCTCAAAGCCAAACGCCCCAGCTTGCATAATGACACTTTGGTCACGCACTTCAGCTACAACACCATCCAGATAGGCAAGCATTTAGCTTTCCTCAAACAGGGGCGCAAAAATAGCCTCGTAGCCAATGTCTGCTAGGGTGGCGCAGCCCGTTAAACGCATGGCGTAGTCAAGTTCATGTTGTAAGTTGGTGAGTGCGCGGTCACTACGTACCACCACAGTTTCGGCCCCTAGCGCTAGGTAGCGAAACACATCAATACCGCTGCGCACCAGTCCACCTGCATGAATAGCCACCGTGCCAGCCACAGCATCAAAAATATCTGGAAAAATATCTGCCGTAGCTGGAGCAGCTAGGTGTAAGCCGCTGCTACTATCTACCACAATGGCTTCAACACCGGCTTCACTGGCAACTTCTGCATCTCTCACGCTGGCAATCCCGTAGAGCCAGAGGGGCACACCTGCAGCAGCTTGAAGTTCAGCAATATCTTCGCGGCTGCGCGGATGCCAGCGCTGCTCACCATAGGGCGGTGTATCGGCAAGTTTGGTCATGTCGAGTGCTAGCGCTAAGGGTTTAGTAGCTACCAACTTGCGCACTTTGGGCATAAGCTCACCCATTTTTCCGGGCGTAAGGGCTAAAATACACTGCTGAAGGTCATATGTTGAGGGTTCATCGCTATCAACTTCGCCAGTTGCCAAAAGGTGATCAGCATCCAAAAAACACAAGTGGCTGGGCGCGTCTGGGGCAGTGTTATAGCGCATGGGCACAATGGGCGTATCTACCCGTGTGCCAAGTAGCACAGCAGACGTATCCACGGTATCTACCGTGTGCAGCAAGCGGGGCAAAAGTTGGTAACTCTCGAGCGCCGCTTGCTCACGTTGCTGTAACTCGTCCGATACGCTCATCCTGACAGCTAAAATACCATTAAACGAGCGCGTCATCACAAACTCATGATGTTTCTAGGACCAGCAACATAAAAAAACAAGCTGATGTCACCACCAGCTTGCTAAGTCTAACTATGTCAAGGTTTGAAGGTTACATGCCCGAATTTACATCCCCGGAATAAGCACCGTATCAATCACTTGAATGACCCCGTTTGAGGCGATGATGTTTTCAGACACGATAGATGCATCATTAACCATCACCATGCCGTCCATGACACCGATCATCACGTCATCACCTTGAACCGTCCCGGCTGAACCGTCTTCAAAGTTGATGAGGTCTTTTTGGATGGCGTCACCAACCAGCACGTGGTAAGTAAGCACGTCACGGAGTGCGTCAACATCTGCAAGGAGTGCGTTGAGGTCTTCACGAGGAACTTTGGCAAAAGCGTCATTAGTTGGCGCAAACACAGTAAACGTGCCGCTGCGTAGTACATCTAGTAAATCGGCAGCCTCGAGCGCAGTCGCTAGCGTACTAAATTGTGGTTCAGAGGTGACTAACTCCACTAAATCATCCAGTTCTTCAGGTTCACCCAGACCCAATGACCCTGGCAAAATGACAGAATCGATAAGGTGAACTACGCCGTTGGTTGCCATGAGATCGGTAGCAATGATATTGGCTCCCGAAATGGTAGCGCCATCGAAGGTCACGTCTTCACCAAACAGGGTGGTTGCAGCACTACCTTGAACGACATTGGCAGCAACTAGCGCACCCGGCACAATGTGATATTCCAATACACCAAGCAGTGCAGCCGGATCAGCTAGCAGCGCTTGCAAAACGCTTTCGGGTACAGCCGCAAAAGCGTCGTTGGTGGGCGCAAAGATAGTGTACGAGCCACGTTGCTCGAGCACTTCGACCAGTCCAGTTGCCACAACAACACTCGTTAACGTGCTGAGTTGTGCATCACTACTGACAATCTCGACAACGCTGGTTGTACCGTCTTGCGCCAAGGCTGTACCCCAGAGCAGCAACACTGTTGCGATGAGCGTATAAGTAACAGATTTCATAAGTCCTCCTACAAAGTGAAGTGTGTATCCCCTTACATCATAATGCCTTATCATCGTAATAACGCTTTATCATCGTACTCTATTGAATCTTGTGACTTCAAACCTTGTTGTAGCAGACAGAGTTGTAGTAGACAGAGTTGTAGCAGGCAGGGTTTAGCAGATAGAAGGTGTGGCTGTAGCTTGGAGGGTGAAGCAGGTTATACCGATTCCGGTTAACTACTTCTTGGCCACTTCGGAAACTAATTACAAAGGGTATTGCATCATGACACAGATTTTGTATGCACAGTTTAGCACTTTATGCTGTCCTAAACGAGAAAAACCTATCTAGCTTACACCTTTTTCAAGGTGATGGAGCAGTTATGAGAAGTGACATCAAGGCTTTAACGTGGCCTTGGCAAGGCAAACAAACTGCGCTGACTATAGTTGTTTAGGAGTGGTTTAAGTACCATCGGCGCAGCGACGCAAGTAACTGCCGACACCACAACAATACCCGCAAATAAACCACTCGAGACAATCCCCAAGCTTAAACCTTGCTGCATGACAATCAGCGCAATTTCAGCACGCGGTACCATGCTTAAGCCCAAAATGACCCCACTACGGGAGATGCGCCAGCGTTTAATCCCGCGTTGCGCTTTAAATTGTTCGCGCATAAAGGGAACTAAAGTGCCCAACATTTTGCCTGCTACTGCCACAATCAGCAGGACAAGACCAACCCGTATACCTTTACCTAAACTTTGCGGTTCCAGTAAAAAGCCTAGCCCAATAAAGAAAAACGGCACAAAAAATTCGTAAAGAACGTTAAACGCGCGTTCTTTTTTAACGGCTCTGGGGTCGCGGCTGTAAACAAGCCCAGCAAAAAACGCACCGATAGCCACTGAAAACCCTAACGCTGCTGCCACGGCTGCAATCATTAAGCCAATGCCGGCCATGGTAATCATGGGATCAGGGCCGCGTTCTAATTCATCACACAAGCGAGTGATGGGGCGTTCAAAGTAGCGCGAAAAGATATAACAAAAGAGTGCAAAAATAGTGCCACGAATAGCTAACGCGCCTGTTGTTTGGGCGATGACACCAAGTTGTTGCCAGCCGAAACTATCTGTTTGTTGTAGGGTAGGCGCAAGTGAAACAAGTAGAGCCATAAGTAGCACGGCAGAAATGTCATCTAACTCGGCGACATCTAGCAGAAGCTCGCCGCTTGCTGTGTGTAACACGCCAGCCTCGAGCCAAACCCCAAGCGCTACACCAACGCTTGTGGCGGTGAGCGCTACAGCTACAAAACTGCTTGCCAAACTGTTAAAGCCAAGTACCACACAGGTGATAAAGCCTAACGTGCCACTGAATAGCACCGTCCAGAACCAAATAATACTGGCACGCTTAAGTTGTTTGAGCAGCCCTGCTAAATTAGCGGTGAGGCCTACGCGAAACAGCAACATAATGACGCCAATTTCGCCAAGAACAGTGAGCATTTCGTGCTCCTCAGGCACAATACCTGTGCTTCGCAAGACCAACCCAAGCAATAAATATCCTACCAGTGACGGCACGCCAATGTGCTCGAGCCCCGCTTTGACCAGCAGTGCGATGACAATAATAACGCCCGTTAAAAAGATGATCTGCTCGAGTGCCATAACGCCCCCTATAGCCACCCTAGCCAGCATATGCACTTTGCTGATGTTGTTAATGTTGATGTCGTTGCAGCAAGCTAGGTTGGGCTCAAGCCGTTTAAGCTGCGCCCTTGAGTAAGCTAGCTCTATGCTAGGTCAAAGTCCCGCGTTAGCCTAGGATGGATGTCCCGAATTTGGTCTAACCCTACCCTAACCCTGCTCTAACCCTGCTATGGGATAGCATAGGCCGCCGCACTTTCAGTACAATGGAGGTATGTATTGGGAGTTTGGTGATCAGGTTGCTCAGTACCGAATTGTTCGGCTTTTAGGTACGGGTGGCATGAGCGCCGTGTATTTGGCGGAAGACACCCGTCTCAAACGGCTTGTTGCTGTTAAGTTTTTATCTGAAGCTTACACTTACGATGCCACGACTAGGCAGCGTTTTTTGCAAGAAGCCCGGGCAGCAGCTAGCATGGATCATCCCAATATTGCTATGATTCACGATCTGCAAGCGCATGGCGAGCAAACCTTTATTGTCATGCCCTACTACCAAGGGCGCGGCCTTGACGACATCCTCAAAGAAAAAGCTGATCAACAGAGCCATGTGCGCTTAGATGAGGCACTTGACTACGTGGCCCAAACAGCCGCTGGGCTTGCTGAAGCACATATTAATCAGATTGTTCACCGGGACATTAAGCCGTCTAATTTGTTTGTGACCTTAGAAGGTACTGTTAAAATTTTGGACTTTGGGGTTGCCCAAATGGCAGATGCTGAACTGCGTATGACGGCTGGCAACATGATTGGCACGCCTGCTTACATGCCGCCTGAACAGGTGCGCGGTAAACCTGTGCAACAACAAGCAGATGTCTGGTCTTTGGGTGTCGTGCTCTACGAGCTGCTTACCGGGCTGAATCCCTTTCGCAGTGCTAACGGTTTAGCCGCTACGCTCCTCAAAGTCGTTAAAGAAGACCCGCCAGAAATTTCGCATTACCGCCTCGGCTTACCCCTAGGGTTTGATCCTATATTGCGACGGGCGCTGGCTAAAAAACCTGAAGAACGCTATCCATCTTGTGACGCGCTGCTTGATGAGCTTCAGGCAGTAGACATGTCTATGATTACCCAAGAACGTTCGGGGCAAGCGCTAGGTACAGCTTGGGGCAAGCGGCTTATGCCCGCGTCGCAACAGGTTGTTCCGGCAACTTCGGACACAAGCCCACAAGCGATACCAGGCAATGTCCCTAAACGACTTGGTAAGTTGTTTGGGCGCGAAGATGAACTTGCGCTTATTGACCTCAACTTAAGCGATCCGGATTGTCGTATTTTGACCCTGCTAGCACAAGGGGGTACAGGCAAAACCTATTTGAGTTTAGCCGCGGCAAAAGCTGCTGTTGACACAGAGCGCTTTAGCGGTGGGGTTTATTTTGTGCCGTTAGAACAGCTTAGCCGCCCGAATCAGATCGCCTCGAGCCTTGCTGAGGTGCTAGGTCTCAACTTACAAGCAGGCTTGCGACCCCTTGACCAGCTTATTGACGGCATTGCTGACGCGCCTATGCTGCTTGTCCTCGACAACTTTGAGCACTTGGTTGCTGGTGGGGAACAACTAGCTGAACTAGCCCGGGCGTGTGTCAACTTAAAGATGCTGGTTACCTCCAGAGAGCGGCTTAACCTTGCCGAGGAGTGGACTTTACCCCTAGCGGGCTTAAGCTACCCCGGCAATGACGACCTCGATGTATCGCTTACGCGGGTAACCAACTACGCTGCTGTACAACTTTTTGAAGCACGCGCCAAGCGCAGCAAGTTTAACTTTAAGTTAGAACCCCAAGACGTACCTGCAGTCATGCAAATTAGCCGCCTTGTTCACGGCTTACCGCTTGGGTTGGAACTAGCTGCTGCTTGGGTGACAACCCTTTCCTGTGCTGAGATTGCGAGTGAAATTTCCCGCAGCTATGACTTTTTAGATTCGCGTAGCCGCAACAAGGTGGGCCGCCACCAGAGTATTCGAGCAGTGTTTGAACACTCTTGGCAACTGCTAAGTCACAACGAGCAGCAGCACATGGCCCATGTAGCCATTTTTGAAGGCGGCTTTGACGCACCTGCAGCCCAAACAATTGCTGGTGTCGACGAACCTACGCTAGCACGTGCAGTAGATAAGTCACTGCTGCAGCGCAATCATCAGCGTTACCGTTTTCACCCGCTTTTGTTGCAATATGTTGCTGAAAAACTCGCCGAGTCTGGCCAGCAAGACAGCCTCGAGGCAGCTCACGGTAACTACTACATGCGTAACCTCGAGCAGTGGCGTGGCAAAGTGCTCAGCCGCGGTCAAGAAGCCATGCTCGATGCCCTCAATAAAGACCTTAAAAACCACTATCGGGCGTGGGAGTGGGCCCGTGACCACGACCCTGCCCGGCTGAGTCAAGCTACCGACCCTATGATGTTTGTACACAGCTTGCAAGGGCGCTTGAGCGAGGGGCAGCATTTGTTTGGAGATACCGTTCAAGCCTTAACAACGCAGCTCGAGCCACCATCTGCTGCTAGTCAGCAAGGTGCAACAGGCCTAACTGACCCAGCAGTTCAAGCAGCACAGCCTGAAGCAGCACAGCCTGAAGCAGCGCCTAAACGCACAAGGCGTAATCCTCGTAAGCAGCTAGCGTCACTGTTTGCTGCCCTTGACGGTGAAGATGCTAGCCCTGACAGCCCTGATGATGGCAGCTCTAATGCCAATACCCCTGATGCTCAAAACCCTGATGTTCAAAACCCTCCACAAAGTACTACGCTAACTCCACTCTCAGCGAACCAGCGGGCGAAGTTACAAGTAGCGCTAGCCTATAGCAAGCAAGCCTTTGCTTGGTTTGAAGAACACATTGGTGAGGGTCAAGTAGCGCTCGAGCACTGTAGTGAAGCGCTGTTTATGTTTCGTGAACAAGCGCAAGCGTTTGGCACCATGCGGGCGCTTACATTGCTGGCCGACATGAACCTACGCCAAGGCAAACTGGACGTTGCTGAACGCTTGCTCAGTGAAGCCCTAGAGCTAGCTGAGCCTTTTGGTGCGGGTGAGTCCAGCATGTTGCTCAACAAACTGGGTGACTTGTACTTAGCTCAGCAATCACTTAACACCGCTGAACGCTATTACGACCGTTCTGTGTCAGCAAGTAACAATGACACAAGCGATGTAAGTCCTATGATCAACGTCAATAACTTTCGGGGGCTGGGACGTATTGCCTTGCATAGGCACGAGTGGCAAGCAGCTAGAATTTATTTTGAAAAAAGCCTAGAACTTTCTAAAACCATGCAGTTTCGCTTGCGCGAACCTTATATCTTGACCAATTTAGCACGTGTTTTAGCACACCCCGAAAATGTTGAACAAGACCTTCCTAAAGCTTGGCAACTGCTTAAAGATGCTGTGGCTATTGCCAGTAAACGCGGCCAACAGGGCAGTCTAGCTGAAACCTATGCCGTCATGGGGGAGCTTGCTAGCCGCCCTTATGCAATGAGTCTGGGCACAGATGTTCAGCAGCAAGCACATAACTACTGGCTCGAGAGTCTGCGGGCAGCTTGGCGGCAGCGGGACTACAGTGCAGCCTTACACGCGCTCACAGCGCTTGTAGCTTTGCCCCAAGATAACGACGACAGTGCTGGCATGGCGGCGTTTACTGAAACAAATTTTGCTCAAACAGATGCAGATACCCCTTCAGACACCACTTTGAACACCAGTGCCAATACCGTAACCGACTTAGCCTTAGATACAGCCTTTGAAGATACTTTTATTCAAGCGCAGCCACTGCGTTCAGCAGCATCTCCAGCTAACTCGCCGCAAGCAGATCAACAGGACAATCAACACAAACACCAGACTAGGCGCTACACAGGACGGTATGCACCAGTTGAGGGGTTTCACAGCACGCAAACCAACATCACTTTACAAAGTGCTCACTACGCGCTCACTCAACATGACAACGAGTTGACAGAGGCAGATGTGGATGCTTGGCATAATGCCATTATTGAGCTTGTTGTTGCACATCCGGCAAGTCATAGTGAAGACCGTGCTCGAGCCAATGAGCTACCTAAGCGTGCTATAAGTGCAGATAACGGTCATTCAGAAGCCAAAACCGTTCCAGATGCCAGTACCATGACCGTTGAAGACGCTGTACGCTATTTTTTACCTAATTTACCTGTGCAAGCACCCATGCCCTAGAACTACCCAGTAAATTTAGGTGAAAAATAGCGTACAGCGTCTTCAACGGTCATGGTACTGGCATCTGGAACGGTTTTGGCTTCTGAATGACCGTTATCTGCACTTATAGCACGCTT
>JBCCOX010000071.1:0-12654 GCA_039025155.1 Deinococcota bacterium
AGCTAGGTCGCTAGGCTGCCCCGATTACCGCATCATCATCTTTCACGTGATTCCCAATGTGCTTGCGCCTGTAATTGTGCTGTTTACCTTGCAGACGGGTGCTGCTATTTTTTCAGCTTCGTCACTAAGTTTTATTGGTCTGGGTGCGCAACCTCCTTCGCCAGAGTGGGGCGCGATGGTCAGCCGTGGGCGGCACGTACTGCGCGAAGCCATGTGGATGACGGCGTTTCCGGGTACAGCTATTGCCATCGTCATCCTGTCAATTAATGTGCTTGGCGACACGCTGCGCGACATTCTTGATCCGCGCCTTCGTTCGGAGTAGCTTGGAGTAATGCTGTGATCGACTTGCACACGCATATCTGGGATGTAGATGCACACCTTTCACCAAGTTTTCGTGAGGTGATGGGGCGGAGTTTTAGGGCGACTCCAAGTGCAGCTTCCGAGTGTGCCCCGGCGACGCCAGAACTGCATTGGGAGGCGTACCAACAGGCTAAAACCAAGCTCGAGCAAGCCCCCAATAAAGTTGTGGTACTCGCGTTTGACATGGGGCATTCTGGCGCGGTGGTCCCGAACGAATATGTGGCTGATTATGTTAAGAGCCAGCCCGAGCACTTAGTTGGGTTTGCATCTGTAGATCCTAATCGAGAGGATGCGCTCGAGCGTTTACGGTGGGCCCATCAACATTTGGGACTTAAAGGGCTCAAAATGAGTGGCACGTATCAAAACGTACATCCACATGCTGACAGCGTGTACACGCTTTACCGCTATTGTGAGCAGCACGGACTGCCTATTTTGCTCCATCACGGGGCAACCATTATTCCACAAGCGCCACTCGCTTACGCTAAACCCTTACTGCTCGAGCAAGTCGCCCAAGACTTTCCCAACCTAAAGATCGTGATTGCCCACATTGGTTTTCCGTGGACGACTGACGCCATTACAGTAATGCGCAAACACGCCAACGTCTTTGCAGATTTATCAGCGCTTTGCTACCGCCCTTGGCAGCTTTACAACGCCTTTATCACTGCTATGGAAGCAACCGTGACCGACAAGATTTTCTTTGGGACGGACTGGCCTTTTACCACCCTCGAGCAAACTCTCACAGCCTTGCGTCAACTTCCAGACATGGGTCAGCACTGTCATTTTCCACGCGTGCCACCTGAGCTGATTGACGAGATTATCTACAAAGATTCACTTGCTCAACTCGGCGTGAGTTGAGTCAGTAACGTATTGAAAGGAGGTAACTTAAAACTAACTCTAAAAGTTCAACAGTTCGGACACTTTTTATAAACCTCGTCACAGACGCAAAAAAGATTTTGGATGCAGCGTACTCAATCACGTCGGTGACGCAACTCGATGTTTGAGATTCAATACCTGTCCGAAGTATTGAAAGTTGACAGTTGACAGTTTGCTTAAACGTTTCTTAGGAAGGAATAGATTGTGAAAAAACCCGTTTTACTGCTCGTTACATTGGTACTCTTGACATTGGGAGTGCATAGCTTAGCTCAAGACCCTGTCGAGGGTGGCGAAATTACTATCGGTATTCGCTTTGACGATTTTGGTACTTTAGATCCGCACGTGACCAACCTCACCCAGACAGCGTATGTCTTTGGGCATATTTTTGAAAAACTTGTCTATCTTGATTCGGACGGCAATCTCTTGCCTTGGCTTGCCACCAGTTGGGAACCTTCCGAAGACTACATGATGTGGACACTGACCTTGCGTGAAGGAGTCACGTTTCATGATGGCACCCCGTTTAACGCTGAAGCAGTGCAATTTAACTTTGACCGCATGGTTGCACCCGAAACCAACTCGCGCACGGCAGGGCCGCTGTTAGGGTCTTACTTGCGCACAGAGGTTGTCGATGATCTGACCGTACAGGTTTTCTTCGAAGAACCCTTTGCGCTGTTTTCGTTTGCGCTGACCTCACCGTGGGTGGCCATGGTCTCGCCAACGGCGGTAGAAACCTACGGTGACGACTTTGACGAACACCTCATTGGGACGGGTCCGTTTACGTTTGTGAGTCAAATCCCTCAGGTTGAAGTTATTTTAGAGAAAAATCCCGACTATGCGTGGGGGCCTGCAGACTTTCGAGACAGCCCGGCTTACCTTGATCGGATTACATTTAGGTTAGTGCTTGAAGAAGCCTCGAGACTCGCCACCCTAGAAACGGGCGAAACCCAAATTATCGACGAAATTCCGGCTACCCGGGTAGCGGGCATTCAAGACGCGGGCCTCTTCCAAGTGCGTGGTGCAGCCCGGTTTGGGATTGCTCGCAGCATGTTTTTTAATACTGACTTGGCACC
Source organism: Deinococcota bacterium (assembly GCA_039025155.1). GTDB lineage: Bacteria > Deinococcota > Deinococci > Deinococcales > Trueperaceae > JBCCBI01. Next base: position 2,304 of record JBCCOX010000071.1, read on the forward strand.
TACTGACGACCTACTGGTCCGTCAAGCCCTACTCTACGGGACAGACCGTGAAGGCCTCAACGAAGCTGTGTTCCGGGGCGTGTATCCCGTTGCTTATCAAGTGTTAACCCCCGGCGTTCGTTTTTATGATGACAGTTTGGCAGATAGCTACCCCTACGATCCCGAACGGGCCATTGCCTTACTGGAAGAAGCCGGCTGGACAGAGATTAATGACGATGGCTACCGCGTTAAAGACGGTCAAGAACTGTTTGTCAACCACGCAACGTTTGCCGGTTATGTTGCCGAAGCACCTTCGGAAATTATTCAAGCGCAACTGCGTGACATTGGCGTGCGCATGGACATTACTGTGATTGGTAGTGGTTTCATTGATATCGTCTCGTCGACGGAAAGTCCTTACAACACATCACTTTTGGCAACGTACAGCCCTGACCCCGGCCTCATCTTGTACCGTGTGTTTCACTCGTCCAACATTGGCTCGAGCAACTGGGCATTTTTTGCAACTGAGCCACTGGATGAACTTTTACAAACAGGCTTGGAAACAGCCGATGAAGCTGAACGTGCAGACATTTATACCGAAGTACAGCAAATTCTTCAAGATAACGCCGTGGTTATTCCTTTGTACGCCAATGTGAATGTTTTTGGCCTTAATCAAGACGTACAAGGCTTTAGTTTCAATGCTTACGGACACCCCGAGTTACAAGGCGTTTGGTTGCAATAACGTTATGAACGATGAGGCCTAAGTAGATGCTTAGGCCTCATTTTGTGTAACAAGCTATCTTCAAAGAAATACTTAGGGCTTGTTCAAGGGATTTGTGCTGAGCTGTGTTCGTTTAGGCGCACAAGTTGATGTCATCAACTAACTAGAGGGCATCAACACATAAGGTCGAGGTAGGCTTCAATATCAGTCTAAAAAAATGAGTCTGACAAAGCACATCATCAATTTCTACAGGATTCATACTGTCCTCGTCAGATTTGATGACTGTTTTACCTTGCGAGTTGTTTTGCTGACGCTCGGAACCGCTCAGGCTAATTTGTCATCACGTTAACCAGCAAGGCCCTAAGCAAAGGAGATCACAATGATCGACTACACTGCACGTCTCAATAAGGTTCGCCAGCAAATGGCAAATCATAATATTGACCTACTGTTTTTACCGCGTTCAACAAATTTGCACTATTTGACAGGCTTGCGCCGTTCTGAACCCAACTACGGTAACGTTATTCATCCCGGTGAATGGGTGACGGGGGCTTGGATCACGCCCAATGCTGACCCCATCATCACTATGCCCCGTATGGTCGCTGAAAAGACAGTGCTAGACGGCTACGAAATTCGTAGTCTGCCAGATGTGCAAAAGCCCGTTGACCTCACCCGTCAAGTCTTAACTGATCTCAAGGTGTCCACTTCTGCCAAAATTGCGCTGGATAACCGCAGTTGGGCAGAGACAATTTTGATGATTCAAGAGGTGCTGCCAAGTGCGTCTTATTCGCTCGCTGAACCGCTGCTCATGCCCTTGCGCATGGTCAAAGACGAAACTGAAATTGACATTATGCGCCGCGCTGGTGAAATTACCGAGCTAGCTTACGAATCTGTGCGAGACAAACTTGCGCATGGCATGACAACGCTTGATCTAATTAGCGAGGTTAACTACCAGTTACAGCGTCATGGTGCCACGACCAACTCGTTTGCAACGGCCTTTTACAACCGAGGTAAAAATGCACCGTTTGCGCCGCACAACCCTCAAGAAACCTTGCTGGTACCACTAGAACCCCCTGTTGCGATTTCGTTTGATTTTGGTGCTGTTTATGAAGGCTACTGCTATGACTACGGGCGCTCAGTTTACTTTGGTGATCCCGATGCGGCGTACCGTCAAGCTTATGACTTGGTGATGCAATCCCAAGCAGTTGGCATCAAAGCACTTTACACAGGTAATACAGGTGAAAATGCAGACAAGGTGGCTCGAGCCGTCATCGCTGAAGCGGGCTACGGCGAAGCCTTCCGGCACCGTTTAGGTCACGCCATTGGTATGGATGTTCACGAGATTCCTTTTTTAATGGAAAGTGACACAACGCCCCTACAAGAAGGCATGTGTTTCACGGTTGAGCCGAGCATTAGTACCAAAGAGATCAGTGCTCGAGTTGAAGATGTTGTCGTTGTTCGCGAACATGGTGGCGAAGTACTTACCTCTGGCTATCAAGCATTACACGTGGTGGGCTAGATGCCGCAAGCAGAATCGTTGTTTAACCGTTCCATGGAGCTACCTTACGAGCTTCTTGAAGGTGCGATTGATATTCACGTACACGCGGGTCCTCACTTAACGACCAGTCCACGCCGGGCTGATCCATTTCAAGCTGCCGAAGAAGCCAAAGCTGCTGGCATGCGCGCGATTGTCTACATGGATGTGTTTAAAGAAAGCGCGGGTACGGCCTGGCTGGTGCAGCGTCACGTCGAGGGGATTGAGGTATTTGGCGGTCTAATTTTGTGCAGCAATTACGACGGCCTCAACCCTCGAGCTATTAAAACAGCCCTGAACTACGGCAAAGGCTCTAAGTTTGTTAGTTTTGGGGCCCACTCAACTTATTATTTAACGAGCCGCGAAGGCAAGCGGGTGGACGGCAAGGCAGTTGCCTACAAAGATTTATACCCAGAGTTTGCACAAGAAGAATTATCCAGAGCTATCCGTATTCCCTTAGAGGACCCGCTGCCAGCAGAACTCGAAGAAATTTTAGAACTTGTGGCGGCTCATCCTGATGTGTATCTGAATACCGGCCATGTCTCTGCCGAAGAAGCCTTGCGCGTTGTTGAACTTGCGAATCGTTTTGGGATTAAACGGGTTTTAGTTGCCCATTTTTCGCGTAAACGAATGACGGTTGGACAACAAAAGCAAGCAGTCGCTGGTGGCGCATTTTTAGAAAGTTCTTTTGCAGATCACGTGTATCCTAGTGGTATTCCTAGAACGCATTATTACGCTGAACCAAAATATTACTCAGGCGTGGTGGCTAACGATGAACCGAAGTCCTCGAGCCTCGGTTTACTCGCTGAAGAAATTCGTGAAATTGGCACCAAACATTTTGTGCTTTGTTCTGACTATGGAATTCGCGGTACGGCTACACCGGTAGAAGGTATGCGCCAGTTTGCTACGGCACTACTTGACTTGGAATTTACAAATGACGAGATTCAACAGATGATCTGCAAAAACCCTGCCCAACTCCTAGGACTCGAGTCGTGAAGCTTCTGCTTCAACATGCCAATTTAATTGATGGGACAGGTGCACCCGTACAAGCTAACATAGACGTGCTCATTGAAGACAAAAAAATTGTCGCTGTTCATCCGTCCTCAGAGACGCGAGACACACAAACCGTTGAGTCGGTAGCTGAGATTATCGACCTACAAGGTCAGTTTTTACTGCCCGGTTTGTGGGACGCACACGCGCATCTAGGTATGGTGTTTCCGCAGACAGATTTGTCCAAAACACCACATCATGAGCTGCCTTCGGAACGCACGGTGCGCTGCGGACATGCTGCTATGCAAACGCTGGACGTTGGCGTGACTAACGTTCGCGTTGTGGGCGAGGCTGACTATGTGGACATCGCTTGGAAAAAAGCATTTGCGAGCGGCATGTTTACCGGGCCGCGCTTGTTTGTCTGTGGTAGGGCGCTTATCGCCACAGGCGGGCACGGTTGGGGACACGGTAACTCGGTTCAGGTGGATGGTCCTTACGAGGTACGCAAAGCTGCCAGAGAGCAGATGAAGCGCGGGGCTGATCAAATTAAACTTATGATTACCGGCGGGGTAGCCTCACCTACAGAAACTATGCATGAACCGCAGATGACCTTTGATGAAATTCAAGCTGCGGTGGAGGTTGCCCAGTTCAAAGGACGCAAAGTGTGTGCGCACATTGGCGGCTCACTTGGAGCGAAGATGGCGGTCAAAGCTGGTGTCGCTAGTGTTGAGCACGGCTATTTTTTAGATGATGAAGCCCTTGAGATGATGGCCGAAAGCGGCACCTTTTATGTTCCCACCCTGGCTGTTACCCAAGATATGGACTTTGTGATGGCAAATAATGCTGAATTTGCGATTAAGAAAATTTTAGCAGCTGCGCCCGGCCACCTCGATACCTTTCAGCGGGCACTCCAAGCAGGTGTCAAAATTGCCACCGGTGAAGATATGCCAGTCCCTTTTGCTGAGCGGATTATTACCGAGATTGAAACGATGGTGGGCGCAGGTATGGACACTATGGCAGCACTGGTGGCCTCTACGCGTCACGCGGCTGAGCTGTGCAGTGTAGACGATCAGCTTGGCACGGTTGAGGTTGGCAAGTTGGCTGATCTTATTGTGGTAAGTAACAACCCGCTCGAGAACATTTCTCATCTTAGAGACCTACAACTTGTTTTCAAAGAAGGTCAGCTCGTTCGAGACTATCGTGACCATCACGCCTAACCGCCTTTAACCTTAAGGAGAAACCCTATGCTACTCCCTCCCAGACGCTCGCTCGAGCTTTCCTATGAACTTTTGCAGGGCGCGATTGACATCCATGTCCATGCTGGACCACACATCTTCAGTAGCCCTAGGCGCGTCGACCCCATTCAAGCAGCTACCGAAGCTAAAGCCGCTGGCATGCGCGCGCTTGTTTTTATGGATGTATTTGAAATGAGTAATGGCACCTCGTGGTTGGTTAACCGCGTTGTGGACGACTTTCAAACCTTTGGTGGACTTATTATGAACACTGTCTACGGTGGCATGAACCCCCGTAGTGTTAAAACCGCCTTAAATTACGGTAGTGGTGCCAAGTTCATTAGTTTTGGAGCTCATTCAACCTACTATCAAGCGTCCCGTGAAGGGCATTGGGTAGACGGTAAATTTGTGCCGTTGAGCGAGTTGTACCCCAAATTTAAACAAGAAGAGTTAGACCGCTGTATTCGCATTCCACTTGAAGTCAAACCAGACAGTAAGCTTGATGAAATTTTGAGTTTAATTGCTGAACGTCCTGAAGTGTATTTAAATACCGGACACATTTCCGTTGAGGAAGGCCTGCGGGTCATTGAGCTAGCTCAGCAGTACGGTATTAAAAAAGTTTTGGTGGCGAGTTCAGTTACAAAACTGGCGACGCTCGAGCAACTTAAGCACATGGCAGCCCAAGGCGCGATCATTGAATACACGCTAGCGGCCTATACCCATACCACACCTATCCCCAAAACCCACTACTACGTAGAGCGCGAATACATGTCTATTGATGAAGGCATGCACGAAGCACCGGGCGGTGGTGTGAAACTCGTTGCTGAGCAAATTCAGGAACTGGGTGCTGAACACTGCATTATTGCTACCGATTTTGGCGTTTACACCTTACCTACACCGGTCGAAGGGTTCCGCGAATTTATTGCCTGTTTACTGGATCTGGGTGTTTCGCCAGAAGATATTCGCACGCTCACTAAAACCAACCCAGAACGTTTATTGGGCCTAGACCCATTATCCCCAACGACTGAAATAACCTCAGCTGAAACAGCTACATCGTGAACACAACTAATGACCTTCTATGCCACTTTTAACTCCCGATCCTATTGACAGTCTTACGATTGTCCAACCTTATGTTCGTTTAGGTGATCCTCATGCGTGTAGTGATGACCGTCACCGTTTAAGTTTGCTCCACGCCCTCTACGAACCGCTGATTAAACGTGCTGCCAACGGTCATTATCAAGCTGCTTTAGCTGAATCTTGGAGCGTGTCAGAGGGCGCTCAGCACTGGCGCTTTCACCTGCGTGAGCAGGTGCGTTTCCACGATGGTCAACTACTCAGTTCAGATGATGTTGTCGCTAGTTTGGCGCGTGTGCGCGATGAATCCATTACAGGTGAATTAGGCACAACAGGTATTTATCAAGGCTATCTGCAGGACTGTAAGCTCGAGGCTAGTGATGCGCACACTGTGAATATCTACTTGCCTCACGCCATGGCTGATCTACTTGACGTACTGGTTGAACTATTTATTTTGCCGGCAACTAGGCTATCTGAGTTGCCCACCTTACCGCCCGGCACAGGACCCTTAAAACTTGTCCGGCAGCGTGAGGATGAAATTGTCACAGACGCCCACGCGCACTACTGGCAGGGCACACCTGCGGTTAAACGCGTCATTTGGCAGGTGTTAGCCAGTGTAGACGAACGGCTCGAGGCTTTAGCATCTGCCCGTGCAGATATTGCGAGTGACATACACCAAGCATCCGAGAACCTCATCCAACACACGCAACCTAGCAGCGTGGCGACCACGTTTATGTTCAACCTAGTGAGTGGTCAGGTGGGCGACATCAACTTACGACAAGCACTTAACTATGCCACCGACAAAAAAACCATCATTGATGTGCTGTTTGATGGGCACGCCGATATTATCAGTAGTCCTTGTACAGCAACTCAACTTGGCTTTGATCCAGACTTAACACCTTATGCGTACGATCCTGGGCGGGCGCGTCAACTTTTAGATGGTGTTCAGACAACTGACTTGAAGTTAACGTTTGATGTTCCTAGCCGCTTGCCCGATGAAGCTTTGCAACTCGGTAGCTTATTGCAAGAGCAGTGGCAGCATGTGGGGGTATCACTCGAGCTCATTGAGCACGCTGACCGTCCCCAATATGCTAATGATGTACGCGACACCAACATTCACGATGCTGCTTGTTTTGACTCGAGCCCGCACAGTACTTTTCGCTTGTTTAGTGAAAAATTTTCGTCTCATAACCCGGGGGTTTGGTGGTTAGGTTACGACAACGCTGACTTTAACCATCTGCTAGCCCAAGCTAGAACAACCATCTCAGCTAGGGCAAGGCAGCAAATTTACCGTCAAGCTGCCGGCATACTGCGCGACGATCCCCCTTGGTTGTACTTGTACAATACAAGGCTATTTTGGTTGACAGGTCATAAAGCGCGCACTTGGCGGCCTAGTGTTGACGGCCTTATCACGTTTACACCCCACAACCACCCACTCTGACGCTTTATCTTGACATCGTGTGAAAGGGTATATCTATGCATTACGATCAGGTTGTTAGCGGCGGCACCTTGGTTTTACCTAGCGGCCTTGTGCAAGCCGACCTTGGCATTCAACAGGGACGTATCGTCACCCTAGGACAAGGTTTACTCAGGCAAGGTTCAACAGCTGCCACCGAGATTGACTCAAGGCATTTACTGGTACTGCCCGGACTCATTGACCCTCATGTACACCCCATTCACGCTGAAACCTATGCCAGTGTGTCAGAAGCGGCCCTTTTTGGGGGTGTTACGACTGTTTTGCATCACTTATATACCCCGCCTGATGCCGACCCAGTAACCTTTTTTCAACAAGAGGTCGAAGTTGCTCGGCAGGCGTCATTAATTGACTTTGGGTTTCACGTACGACTTAATGATCTCAACCGCACCCAACATGCTATAGCCGACATCGTCAAAAAGCATAATCCTAGTTTTAAGTTGTTCATGGCCTATGGTGGGCGTGGCATCAGCGTAGGTGACGACGAAATTTTACTGGCGATGCGGGCGGCCCACCATGCGGGTGGGGTCTTGCTGTTTCATGCTGAAAACGGGCCCGCAGCAGATTTGCTCGAGCTATGGAGTCAAGAGCAAGGGCAGCTTAGCTTAAACGACTACTACAACTCGAGGCCCAAATGGGTTGAGGTTGATGCCGTTGAGCGCTTAATTCGCTTGCATCATATTCAACCTTGCAGCAGCTATCTTGTTCACCTCACTTGCGCAGCATCCATGCAGGCGGTTAGTAAAGCAAAACTTGCAGGCATCAAGCTGACTGCTGAGACCTGTCCACACTACTTGCTACTTACTGCTGAAACGGCTAGCCACCTTGGCAGCAAGGCCAAAATGTCCCCACCACTACGCACCCAGCACGATCAGGACGCTCTTTGGCAGGCCTTAGCTGGGGGTACTTTGGACACAGTTGGCAGCGACCACAGCGCCTTTGAACCTGCTGAAAAAGAGGTGGGTGATAACGTCTTCAAAGCAGGTTATGGTGTCCCCGGCATTGCTACGATGTTACCGCTTCTCTACCAAAAAGGTGTCCACGAAAAGCGTATCTCTATCGAAGGACTCATTACTGCCATGTCAGCTAATCCAGCTAAGGCATTGGGATTAACAGGTCGAAAAGGCTATCTAGCCGTAGGTTACGACGCCGATTTTGTACTTTTTGACCCTGATGAAGCATTTACCATCACAGATGCTTCTGAACACGGCAATGGCTATTACAGCCTTTACGAAGGTTGGCAAGGTAAAGGTGTAGTAAAAGCTACTTATCAACGGGGTACGGCCTACATGGTGGACAATGAGCTTGTTGTGCAAGCAGGACATGCGTCATTTGTTGAGCGTACACTGCCTCTACTGTGACGCAATGATCTTATGACAAGCCACATGACGATATGACTGACTCGAGCCAAGCTATTTGTTTAATCGTCCAACCAATCCATAGTGCAGGTATCACCTTACTGAAAGAGTCGAATGTACTGCCGCAGTTTGCATCAGCTGATGACATGCGCACTGTTGCTACTGAGATCGGCCAGGTAAATGCTGTGATTACGCGCAGTGCAGGCTTGAACAAATACGCTATGCAGCAAGCAGCGAACTTGCGTGTGATTGGCAGTCATGGGGTTGGTGTGAACGCCATTGATCTAGGTTATGCAAGTGAGTTGGGTATTCCCGTAGTCAACACACCCTATGCCAACGTCACATCTGTTGCTGAAGTAACCGTGAGTTTAATGCTTGCTGTCATGAAGCAGCTTACTATCGCCGAGCGAGCCACCCGTGAAGGTAACTTTGAGTTTAAATACACCAGTGACATACGCGAGCTAACAGGTAAAACGGTAGGTATTGTAGGCTTTGGCAACATTGGTAAGCGGGTGGCAGACATATTGCGACACGCGTTTCAAACGTCTGTTCTTGTATATTCCCCGTCTGCTTCAGCGTCTGACTTGGCTCAAAAGGGCATGAACAAGGTCACATCGTTACAGACACTCCTTGCTACTGCAGACATTGTGTCGTTACATGTTCCTCTCACTGAGCAAACACATCACCTGATTGGACCTACGGAATTAGCTTGTATGAAGCAACACGCCATTTTAATTAATACCTCCAGGGGTGATGTTATTGATGAACATGCCCTTGTAGACGCCCTTAAAACAGGAACCTTGGCCGGAGCTGGTTTGGACGTGTACCACTCTGAAAACATGCCCTTAGACCATCCGCTTTTACAGGTTGATAATGTTGTGCTTACACCCCACATAGCTGGGTCGTCGCAAGAAGCACTCAAGCGAACTGCCCTTACAGTATGTCAACAAGTCATTGATGTGTTAGCACACAAGCGCCCTGCTCATCTTGTAAATCCAGATATTTGGGTGCGAAGACGTACATAGAAATCGGTGCACTAGCTGATTGTAGCAACTAAGCGTTGCGAATCTTTCCAACTTGTTAAAGATAACTTGGTGCGCTGGAGGTGGTCACGTAAAAGTTGTGCTGCTGCTAGTGTATTGCGTGCTTCAATGCTTTGGGTTATGTCTAAACACTCTTCGATATCACGTTTCACGCGTTTAATATCGTGTTGTTCATCCTGCCAAAAACGTCTTAGTTGGGTTGCCATTTGATCCCAGGACGTGAGCATACGGCCGTTGCCAGCATGAACGACGAGACTTCTGTGAAAGGCAAGGTCAGCTTTGGCAACTGCTTCGGCAGCGATATCTGTAGTGTGTTTATAGGGTTCAAGAATTGTATGAAAAGTTTGTAGTTGGCTTTTGCTACACTGTTCAATTGTTTTTTCTAACGCAAAAAGTTCAATAGCCTGCCGAAATTCAAATACTTCTTCAAGGTCATCTAGACTCAACCCAGATACAATCATGCGACCGTTATTAACTTCGACAAGACCTGATTTCTCGAGCATCAGTAGCGCTTCACGAACAGGTGTGCGACTCACACCGAGGTCTGCTGCTAGCTCTGTAATCACTAGTAGCTGTCCAGGTATTAGCTCATTTTGGGAAATCGCTTTCTCGAGCTGACGAAACGTTTTTTGAGTTGTACTCTTACTCTTTTGTATTTTCCTAATTTTTTTCATGGCGACGATACGTATACAAGTTGCTGTTTCTATTGAAGTTGAGCATGACATTTAACTATAGCAAAATGTAGATTAACATTTCAGCGTTAAGCCTTTTGGTTTAGCAATTTGAGATAAGATTATCAAAAAGACGTCGAGTACAAGAATCTATCAACACAGTTTGATCGTTAGGGAGGCTACTGACACCAATAGCAGAGCGTGCATGCTTACCAATTTCATGCCCAAAAATATTCCTAATTGTATCGCTACTCCCACCGTCACTTCAAATCCGTGCATAA
>JBCCOX010000072.1:0-12642 GCA_039025155.1 Deinococcota bacterium
CAAGGCATTGTTGGGACTTGCAAAAGCGACAACTGCGGTGTAACCACTTGCCAGCCAAGCCCATAGAAGAATAGAGCCCTCGAGCGCCGCCCACATAGTCACGACCTTAACCCATAGTGGAGATGCCGCCCGAGAAGTTTGTGCCACATACTCCACGCTAAAATCATCTGTCAAAAGCGCTGTTTGCATAGTAAGCACAGCCGTCGTCATCGCCATAAATACCGCAATCGCAGCGTAGCGGGCAGACGTTTGCAAGCGTGCATCGTGACGAATAGCACCCATGATTCCAGCTGCCACCGCATAGACGGCCACAGCCATCGCTAGCGCTAAGCTGGCGGTTCCCAACATAGGTAAACTCAAACTAAGTTCAGGCATTACTGTAGTGACTCCCGTAACATATTTAGATCAACTGTGCCATCCGGTGCGGCTTCGTAGACTTCACTGTGTTTGACTAACAGGTTATCGCTTACAAACACGCCGTTCTCAAAACCACCCTCAACTACCACACCGGTATTTTCTTGGAACAGTTCAGGGGGCGTACCGTAGTGCAACACGGCGTAGCGGTCAATGCTGTCAGTAATGTAGAAGTTAAGTAGTAACTGCTCGTCATCAAAATTAACTGAATCTTTTTCGACGATGCCACCTAGCCGGATACGCCGGTTAACATACTGACTGGGGTTGGCAGCGTGTTCGCTAGGCAAAATAAAGTACACCAGCGAGGTATTTAGGGCTTGATAAATAAACAATCCTGCGACAATGAGCACACCAATGCCAGCAAGACCATAAGCAATTTTTTTGGTGAGGCGGCCACGACCCGATTCAAAAGATGCTGGGTCAAGTGCCGCTACTGGGTAGCGAACACTATCTATAGATGCTGAACTGTGTTGGGGTAAATCAGCCACGGGTGTCTCCGAGTGGGGTGTGATCAACTTCAGTGAGGGTGTGCTGTTGCTTTTCAAGCTTTCTTAAACGCCATTGTAGATAGGCGACGTAACCTATGTAGGCTCCAATAAGTTGTACCCATGCAAACGCAACCCAGTGCCATGCTGTCCAACCGGGAAAGACCATTAGATGCGCACCGTTTCAGGTTGATGTTGGGCATCAGGACCTTTGCGGTTATGTTGATTGTACTGGTCTTGCTCGAGCCTCACTTCCAACTTGCCAATACGCACCCGCTCTACCATCAATAAACCATAAATAAGTGCAGCAATACCAACATTCACTAAAAGTGTCTGTAACATAACAGGATCCATCGTGATGCCACTACCATCTAAGTTAATTGCTTTGGATGGGTGAAGCGTACGCCACCACTCAGATGCAAAGTAAATGATGGGCACATCTGCCAAAATAATGAGGCTGATGACGGCACTTACTCGCCCGCGCCGCTGTGGATCATCTAAGATACCGCGTACAATAAAATAGCCTACCAGTAACACGAAAAGTAAGGCTGTAGCAGTCAGTTTCGCGTCCCATGCCCACCATGTGTTGAGTGTGGGGCGGCTGTAGGTCATGCCCCCAACGAGAGTAAGCCCAGCATAAAAACAGGCAAGCTCTGCACTTGCACAGGCAATCACATCGTGGGTGCGGTTGCCACGCCACAGGTATAAACAGCCAAAAATAGCGCAGATAAAAATGGCTAAAAAGCAAATCCACGCCACTGAAACATGCGCGTACATAATGCGAATAAGCTGACCTTGCTGCACGTCTGGTGGTGAGGTTACCAGTGCCATGTAAAGTCCAATAGCAAACAGTGCCAAACTTACAAGTCCGAGCACGTTGAGCCAAGTTGGGCGTCGGCTTAGGTCTGCTGCGGCAGGTTGTCGTGCCTCAGCTCGAGGCAGGGTTAGGGGTTTCAAACTCATCCTCTCCTTACGAGTGCCTATCTGGGCATTGGCAGTCACATCTAGGTGACGTAGGCATTTCCAGATACAGACACGTGATGGTCGTTACATCAAACTTGCTTAACTAGCTTTTAGAGCATCAACTAATGTGTTCGAGTTTGATGCCTTCTCAAACAATTGATATAGTTTGTTTTTGTCAAAATCAGATAGTTCCCCCGTGTTGCTACAAACGTATCAACATCTTTAATCCGAGTATTTGCGTCAAGATAACGTGCTTAAACTTACGTTTACATCTTCAACTATCAAAATAAATACTGTCTAGCGGTTTATTCTTCAACAACAACGGTGTATAAGCTACTGCATACAACTAAATAAATAAGGTCAAAGCCTGCTAACAATCTTAGCCAATCCTGGGCAAGCCCAAGGTTACCTAGTTGCACGATTTCACCCGTAGCACTGACTGCAGCAAGCAGCACAGGTACTACGATAGGGAGCATCAGCACGGGTAACAGCGATTCGCGGGCGCGCAAGTTGGCAGTAAGGGCCGCGTAAAACGTACCAATAAGCGCAAACCCCAGCGTACCCAGCAAAATGGTCAGCGCTAGCCAAGCCAGTTTGGTACTTACTTGCATTCCAAACAGGGCACTGCACAAAGGCGTAAGCACCAGCGCTAAGACAATCATAAAGCACCAGTTGGCAATTAGCTTCCCCAAAAAGAGGGTGGTGCGCGGGGCTGGGTAGAGAAGCAATTGCTCAAACGCGCTATCTTCTAATTCGTGCTGATAACTCTGCGAAGCCGCTGTCACCCCAGCAAAGGCAAGTGCCACCCAAAGTGCACCAGCTGCGCCATTGCGTAAAAACTGCTCGCTAGGACCGATGGCGAAGGCAAGTATGACCAAGACCAAAATAGCAAAAAACAAGGTGGCTATAGTGATGGCTTTGCTGCGAACCTCGAGCCGAATGTCTTTTGCAGCCACCCGCATAACATGGTTCAGATCACGGTAGATGGTGTCCTCAAGTTTTCGAGGTTGATTGGAGGGATGCTGAGTTGAAGATATGTCCATCAGTACGCCTCATCTCCGGGTGCGCGTGCAAAGAGTTGACCTTGGTCTAAGTAAATAATGCCATTCGCAAATGCTTGTACCCGCTGAACGTCATGTGAAGCAATGATGATGCTGTGACCTCGAGCAGCAGCATCGCTAACCAGTTCATCAACTAAGCGTTTACCGTCTTGGTCAAGTGAGGCATAGGGTTCATCCAGCAACCACAGTGGCGCACCACTTAACTGCATTTTGGCAAGTGCGAGGCGCTTTTTCATGCCGCTCGAGTAGCTCCTCACTAAACGGTCTTTGGCAGCCCACAATCCCACAGCGTTCAAAGCATCATCACGGGCTTCTTGAGGTTTATCGTAGAAATGACGGGCTAGCTCGAGGTTTTCCTGCCCACTCAAACTGCCATAAAAACCACCCAGTACAGGGGCGTAACACACACACTGACGCACCAGCGAAGCTTGCTTCACCAAATCAAGCCCAAAAATTTGCCCGCTACCTGCTGATGGTCGCAGGCGACTCGCCATCAGTTTGAGCAAGGTTGTTTTGCCTGCGCCGTTACTGCCCCAAAGCAATACCGTTTTGCCGATGCTAATATCTAAATTGAGATTATGCAAAATAAGTTGCGTGCCGTAACGCTTCGACACACCCATTAATGCCACTGCACTAGGAGGCGTGACAGATGCAGCTGCTGGCTGAGCCGCTGGCAGGTTGCCGGCGGCAGGTGGGGATGTTAGGGACACATCATTGAGCATATCAGTTAGGGCGTCATCATCAGGTGTTGGTAAGCCTTAATAAGCGGATATATGGTATTGAGAGGTATTGCGCATGGGTTGCTAGCAGAAGATTTCACAAAGTTATCAGCGTGAGATTGTCAAGGTCGGTAAATCCTCGAGGCAGAAAGCTAAGCAAATATTAGTATGACAAGGTGTGGGTGGTATCACGAAGACGTTTGTCCCAAATTTGAGTACAAAATGGCAAAAATCATCAAATATAAAGACTGGATGAAGATATTTTGGGTGAGTTGGGTCACGTTTTAGAGCAATAAGGTTCATTTACACAAAGAATCACCCTCAGCCAATACATGACGAGGGTGATTCAAAATAACAGACCTGCTAAAGAAGTTTAAAAGTAACGCTTAAAAAATCTGCGGTTGATGGTGTCACTTTCTAAGTCAACAAACATGTACGCATTGAGGCGGCTTGCAAGACTTTCTGCTTCCACATAGCGAATGTTAGCAGGAATGTTGTCGTAGATGTCTTGGTAACGCACGTTGATGCTCGAGGCTTGCGCGCCCAGACCACTCTCAATTAAGAACTTGTTAATTTGCGTAAGCCGCAACCCGCGCCAGTACCAGTCGCCCATAGTGTCTTCAACATAGACATAGGCCATGATGTCACCGTCGAAGTCACGGTTAAACTCGTCTAGCTCGAGCCACAAACGCTGCCCACCAAGTAGCCTGCCCAAAAATAAATTAAGGTCGGGGTGCTCGAGGGCGTCTACAGCAATAAGGTCCACCACGTCTTGATAGGTGTCTAGGTCGACGATAAACGTGTCACCGTCCAAGACGCGCGTCAAGTAGAACGGACCAGCCAGGTCAGCACGCGGCGTGAGGACTCCACCAAAAGTCTGAGCGCCAAAAGTCTGGGCGAGTGCCGAAGGTGCTGCTAACAGGCTTACTAAGATAGTAAGTTTGATTGCTTTCTCGAGCCCTGCTTTTAACCCAACGGATGTTACCTCAGCAAATGTGAATTTCCTCATGATTTCATTGTGGAAGAAATTACAGCAGCGGCCTGTGTTGCGGCTTACGAAACCCCTAATTAGGGGATATATTTATGAGTGATGTTGCACTTTATTAATCTCTTGTGATTCTTTATTCAATTTTGGGGCTTTGTGAAGGCGTGTAAGAAAATGAATGGTAATCTGCATGTCGTGAACATCAGGTGTTACTCGAGATGATGGTGATAGTTGACAATATTTGACGATGGCATCACAAAAACCTCAGCATCACAAAAGCATCAGTATCACAAAAACTTGGCATCATAAAAAAATCAGCATCACAAAAACCTCAGCATCACAAAAACCTCAGTTGTTGATTGTTGCCGTTAGTTGTTAGGCTGATGTTACGTTGACACAAAGTGATACATCTAATAAATCTGAGTTGATTATTCCCGTGCTAGCTGGTACTACGGCATCAGGCAAAAGTGCTACCGCGTTGGCGCTTGCGCGGACGTGGCAAAAAGCGCATCACAATACCATCGAAATCATCAGTGCAGACGCCATGCAGGTGTATTGCAAGATGGATATTGGCACGGCGAAACCAACAAAAGCTGAGCTTGCTGAGGTGTCACATCATCTAATTGATGTGGTTAGCCCCGACCATGCGTTTAGCGTTGCTGATTACGTTCAACGCGCTGAGGTAGCAATTGCTGACGTTCTGGCAAGAGGTAACGTTCCTTTAGTTGTGGGCGGCACAGGGTTTTACATTCGCGGCTTGGTGAACGGCTTGCCGACAGTGCCAGCAGCGGATATGCAAGTTCAACAACCCTTTTGGGATGTTTTTAACGTGCAGGGACTAGACCCACTGCTTGCGCAGCTCGAGGCACTAAGTCCAGACGATGCTGCCCGCAGTCAGCGTAACCCACGGCGGGTGATTCGCGCGCTTGAAATCATCACCCGAACGGGGCAAGCGCCCAAAGAGTTTCCAATGACTGTGCCTAAGTTTCGCTACGCACTGCTGGCACTACTGCCATCTGTAGAGATATTGCAGCCTCGTATCACCCAGCGCGTTGATGTCATGTTGTCACGTGGGCTTGTCGCTGAGGTCGAAAGCTTGCTCGCGCGCTACCCCAACCAACCAACTGCCTTGCAGGCTATTGGCTATAAAGAGGTTGTTGACTTTTTGCAGGCAGAGACACCTCTAGAAGCGTGCCGTGAAGATATTATTCTGGGAACGGTGCAGTACGCCAAGCGGCAGCGGACGTGGTTTCGCAAAGCGGTGCGTGAGCATCCGCCTGGGTATGCAACCGCTATAGAATCATCTGCTGAAGACGTTGTTACTGAGGTGAAAGCGTGGCTCGAGCCTCACTTAGCACGGTTACAGCAACATTCGCATAGCTTGTCATGAACGCGCATAACTATGCACAAGCTCGAGCCAGACAACTAGCTGTTTGCAGGTTCACTTGCTAAACTGAGATTAATGAGTTACCAGTGTGAGCAGTCTTGGCGGGCTAAGGCTGCGTCTCGAGTGGCAGCAGCTTGGTTATCAGCAACTTGGTTATCAGTAGCTTGGTTATCATCAGCTCGGTTATTAAGTGATGACCTCAGGCGCATTGTTCTCAGGCCTATTGTCCTCCGTGTGCTCATCTGCGTGCTTGCTGCTAGCTCGTGGCCTGCGTTTGCTGCAGACATTGACGTAAACCTTGGCTTTGCAGGCAGCCTTGTGTCAGGCGCGTGGAATCCGCTCGAGGTGCAACTGCGTGACCAACCCCCAGCGCGTTTGTTGATTGAAATTGATCAGGGTAGCCTTCGGGACGGCCCGCAGTGGGTGCGTTACGACGTAGGTCTAGCAGGTGGCCGCGGCGTGTCGTTACATCAAGATGATATTTATGTGCCAGCCCGTTGGCAGCAGTTGATTTGGTCGGTACGCACGCCAGACACGGTACTGGCAAGCGGCAGTTTGGATAGACGCCAACTGGATATACGCCCGTTGCACTTGGTGGTGGCCCGCGATATTGGTGCAGCCCGTGCTTGGTTCGGGCGTGATGAGCGCGTGGTGGACGTACTTGCTAGTAATTTGCCAGAACGTGCTGCAGCTTATGACGGGGTTGAGAGTTTGGTGCTGCTCGAGGCCAATAGCCGCCTTAGCCTTGCCTCGGTCGCCGCTGCTGCCACGGCAGGGGTTACGGTAGCCTTGGTTGACCCCCTTGATACTAGCCTCGGTGAGCTAGATGCACTTGCAGCAGATGAGCTTACGCCTTTGGGTAGCGGTGTCATTGTACGTACAAGCTTAGGCAACTGGTCGCGTGTTAGGGCCCTGCTTGCGCCCCTAGCTACAGATGAACTTGCAGATGCTTTGCTCGTGGGGCTGCTTGAAACACCGCCCCACGTGCTTGACCAGCGCACGGTTGTGCTCTTAGCGATAGCCTACAGTGCAGCTGTGCTCGCGCTTATTGCGTGGGGTGGCACGCCGGGCTTAGTGAGCAGTGTGCTTTTGTCGCTCGCACTGTCGTTAGCAGCTTGGATCTACTTGCGTCCAGATGACAACTTGTTAATTCGCAGCCGCAGTGTGTCGGTAAGTCGGGGCGGGCTTGCCTACGTGCTCGAGCGGCAACGCATTGTCAGTTTTCCAGAGCAGCACTTAGAACTTGACCAAGCTGCCTACGCGCTGGGCCGCAGCACGTGGGAAGTTAACGATGGCGGCATCAGCTTAACTATGCCGCGCTGGTCACAAGACGCGCTGGCGCTTAAACCGCGCCTCGAGCCGGCTGTGCTTACGTGGCAAGCAGGCGCGCTCGCCAATCATAGCGGTATGACCTTAAGCGATGTGTTTGTGTTTAACTACGGCCAGCAACCTGACTTGACCCCGCAAAGTAGTCAAGCTGTGAGGCTCGAGCAAGACGCCCTTATCCCAGACATCTACGCTGCTTTAGCGGCCCACCTGCCTGCAGGCAGCGCGCTGGCGCGGCGTGGCGGCACGATTTATGTGGCCTTGCCTGCGCCAGACGTGCCCACGCTTTAGAAAGGGGACTGTAATGACGTGGCTCGAGCCCCTCGCCTGGCGCTTACGACAAAGTGACTTGCTACAGCTTTTGTTCGCCTACTTTGTGCTGTTGACCTTTGTCCTCATGGTGACTTGGCCGCAACCTGTACAACCTGTCAACAACAGTTGGTTTGCTTTAGAACAGACCAATGTGAGCGCCTTGGTCATTTTGGCGCTCATCTACGGTAGTTGGCTCAGCAGCACGCCGCGCCCCAAAGTACGTGCAACGCTCATAGCTTTACTGTGTTTTCAACTACTTAGTTTGCCGCTTAAAGTAAGCAGTTTTGCTGCCAGTTTCCCGGGCTTGCCGTTGTGGTGGTCG
The DNA here is from genome assembly GCA_039025155.1 of Deinococcota bacterium. Lineage (GTDB taxonomy): Bacteria > Deinococcota > Deinococci > Deinococcales > Trueperaceae > JBCCBI01. The sequence goes on from JBCCOX010000072.1 coordinate 7,975, forward strand.
CTGCTTACAATCAGCCTGACAGTCATTGCGTTTTTTGGCTTTGGTCTGGCGCTAGGACGCGCGTTTGATGTTTTGAGGCTAGGCATTCTCAAGCCTTTGACAGCACCTCTGGTCATCGCAGGTGCATTTGCGTTAGATATTGGTATGGGCGTGCCTATTCTCAATCCCTTCGGTAGCTTATCTCGACCTTCGGGTGTGTACATGGTGAGCATCACCTTGATTGCGTTGTTGGTGATGGTCTATTTGCTGCGTCCAATCCGGGTTGTGGCTGCGGGTGATGAGTGATGTTTAAGTAGTGGTCATAAAACGGCTCGAGCGTAAGTAGCACGTCTTGCTTAGGGGCTAAGCTGCATTAGAATAAATACTAATTCATGTTAGCGATTGGGAATCATCAGTGATTAGTGCCAGCACGCGCCAACGGGGTCAAGACGGTCAAGACGGCTTAGGTCAGCATGTTCAACTTGCTAAGCGGTTTTATTGGCAAACCCAACTGTGGCACTGCGCGCTGCTGGGGTTATTTGCCTCCTTATTAGCTTATGCCTTAGGTGCGCCGCTGTTGTGGCACGCCCTTATAACTGTGCTTGGCTTCATTGTGGGCTTTGCCTGGCGAAGTCAGCACAACAAACGCAAAGCGTTGCGCTATATCGAAGACGAAATTGGCTTAAGTTACAGCACTGCTGTCGAGTTACATCATCTGGCTGAACAATCAGATATACCGTCACAAGCTGGTGACGATCAAGCTACCAGACCTCAACAATTAGGTAACTTTTTTGCTGAGGCCGTAGTGCGGCGGGCGCATTACCGAGTGCGGCGGCTCGAGCAACCCAACTTACAACCGTGGTGGCTACCGATGTTCGCGTGTGCGCTTATTTTAATTATTTTGCCAAACCTCAGCTTGCCTAGCTTGCCGCGCCGAACGAGGCCGCCTTCAAGTACGCTGCCTCAAGTAGGTAGCACACCGCTGAGCCCGCTGCTTGATGACAGTGTTACCGACCCACTTACAGAACAGCCCAACGCAAGCGGTAGCGAATCTGAAACCCGCCCAGATGAAGTTGAGGGTGACAGCGCCGCTGACCTAGACGACTTTGACACACCCGACAGTGACGACGCACCGCCAGCAGGTGAAGGGGATACCCTAGACCGCTTTGTTGAGGGCCTAGGTAGTAGCCAAAGCACAGAATCGGCTGACCGTAGACCGCAGCCAAACGCTCCTGATGAACCTGAACCGCAAGCAGGTGGGAACGCTGTCCCGCGCGCAGGTGACCAAAATTTTCGGGAGATTCCACCAGATGACCGCGTGCAAAACGTTGCCCAAGGGCAAGCCCCCCAAGGCTCGGGTGAGTTTGCCAGAGATACCGGCAGCGACCCCGGTGAGCAAGGTAGTGAACAAGGTGATCAAAACGGTGAAGGCCGCTTAGCTGCTGCAGATAGTAATGCACTACCCGAAGACGGCGCTGCAGGTGAAGACGCGCAAGAAGGTGACACCCAAGCAGAACAAGAAGGGGGTGACCCCCAAGCAGGCAGCCAAAGCCAGCCCGAAAGCAGTTCAGCCGACACACCGCAAAACGGCGGCAATCCCCAAGAAACAGCAACAGATGCCAGTCAAGACGCAGGTGATGCCGGCTTTGATGAGTCCCTGAATGACCCAAGCAATGGCACAGGTGACCGTGGCGGCCGAGCTGAAACAGATGATGCTGAGCTTAGTAGTGCTAGCGAGCCAGAACAGCTCGAGAGCAGTTTGCAAGAAGGTGTCATCAACGTGGGTGGGCAAGTGCGTTTACCCGGTGACGATGAGGTGACACTGCCTGCCGGAAGTTCACCTGAGGCGTTTGAGCGCGGTATTGAGCAAGCCCTCAGCGAGGGGCGCATTCCGGTGGAGTATCAGGAAATTTTGCGGAGCTATTTTAGATAGCTCGAGCAATCTCCATCGTGAATATCTGCTGTGAATATTTGCTATAGCTCCCCATTCCATTTCAGGTTGATGTGGATCTCTAGTGAATTTATAAACATTGAGCTATGAACTGATACCAAATCCGGTTGATTCTCAAAGAATCAACTCCTGCGAGAGCAGGTAGGATAAGCTACGGAATCCGTGATGGACGCAATGATGCCTTTAGGCACTATTCGGTATACAAGCGGATTCCGTATGAGTGGGTAGATGGGTATTTGTACTGTTTGGCGAAGTTGAGACTAGCTTCATACTTACGGTTAACGCCATAGCTATCAACAACTCAAGTTACCGCAAACATCCTCAATGCAAAAAAGTAAGGGTGAGGCAGATTATGTCCTCATCCTCACTCTGTATGACATCTACCTAGGAGCGATGATGTGCTTAATCGCCTGCTATCAGACCCGCGTTGAGGTTGCGTGCAAGGAGGGCGTCTGGATCAGGGTCGCGGCCCATGAACGCGCGGTAAAGCTCTTCGGGTGGCGCGCTGTCACCTTTGGAGAGGATGTGCTCGAGGTAGTCTTTGCCAACCTCAGCATTAAAAATCCCTGCTTGCTTAAAGCGGCTAAAGGCATCTGCATCCAGCACTTCTGACCATTTGTAACTGTAATAACCGGCTGCATAGCCGCCGCTAAACACGTGTCCAAAACTGGCTAAAAAGTGATTATCACTAAACGCTGGACGCGGGTAAAACGGTTCCATAACGTTCTTGCCAAAGCGGATGGCGTCATCGTGTTGGCTAGGGTCATAGTTAATGTGAAGCTCGAGGTCAACAGTAGCAAAACTAAGCTGGCGCATTTGCATGTGGGCTTGCATAAAGGTGCGGCTACGCTTGAGTTTGTCAAACAAATCTTCGGGAATAGGCTCATCTGTTTCGTAATGGCGCGCAAACAGATCAAGGGCATCGCGTTCCCAAGTCCAATTTTCCATAATTTGGGAAGGCAATTCAACCCAGTCCCTGGCAACGTTTGTACCTGCTCTAGCGCGCACCTCAACTTTGGATAAGCAGTGGTGGAGTAAGTGCCCAAACTCGTGGAAGGTTGTTTCCACCTCGTTGTGACTCAGTAGGGCAGGTTTGCCTGCTTGGGGTGGGGTAAAGTTGCCCACCATAAGCCCAAGGTGAGGTTCACCCGCATCATCAGCCACATCAGACATAAGCAGCCCGGTGATGAGGCTGTTCATCCATGCGCCGCCGCGTTTGGACTCCCTGGGAAACCAATCTGCGTAAAACGAACCAAGATGTTTACCCTGCGCGTCATGAATGTCGTAAAACAGCACCTCTGGATGCCAGACTTCGGCGACCTCGCGCTGAGTTACGCTAATGCCAAAAAGCTTCTGAGTAATGTCAAAAAGCCCGCGCAACACCTGATCAACCGGGAAGTAAGGGCGCAACATCTCAGCATCAAAGTCGTATTCGTGGATGCGCAATTTTTCAGTGGCGTAGAACATATCCCAGGGCTCGAGCGTATCAATGCCGAGTTGCTCACGCGCAAAATTTGCAAGGTGATCAACTTCGGCAAGCCAGTAAGGGCGCGTTTTGGTGGTGAGGTCACGTACAAAGCCTAGTGCGCTAGAACCGTCTTTAGCCATATTGATCTCGAGGCGGTAGTCGGCAAAATCTTGATAACCAAGGAGGCTAGCAAATTCTGCTCGCAGTGTCAAAATCTGCTCGATGAGAGGGCGGTTATCGAGGTCGCCATCACACGCGCGGTTGGTATACGCTTGGTACATGTGCTTGCGAAGTTCGCGGCTGTCTGCGTGCGTCATGAAAGGTTGATATGAGGGGATTTGTAAGGTGAAGCGGTAGCCCTCTATGTCTTTTTGCTGGGCGTTTTCGCGCGCTTGCGTCATAACTCGTTCAGGTAGCCCAGCAAGATCAGCCGTGTCTGTAATGACAAGTTCAAATGCGTTGGTGGCATCTAGCAAGTTTTCGGAAAATTTATTTTGGAGTTGGCTTAATTCAATACTAATTTCGCGGGCCCTAGCTTTTTCAGTTTCAGGTAGGGCTGCACCTGCACGCCGAAAGCCGTCTAGGGTTTTATCTAGGTGGCGTTTATAAACACCTGTAAGCGCTCCTGCGTCATCACTGTCAGCATAGCTACTCACAGCTTGCCACAGGTCATCGTTAAGAGGCAGTTGGGCAAAAAACGCTGAAAACTCGGGTAGTACGCTATTAAAGGCCTCACGCAAGTCGTCGTTACTGTTGACCGACATAAGGTGATAACTGATGGTGACAGCGCGCACAAGCGGCTCGAGTGCATCGTCTAGCGCAATAATTGTATTGTCAAAGGTGCGCGTGCCGTTAAACGCGATGATGCCGTCAATAGCCTCTTGCGTTTGGGTCATAACGTCACGAATGCCCGGCGCAACGTGGGCTGGCTGAATATCTTGAAAAGGAATTAAAAAAGCTTGGCTGAGTAGCGGGTTAGCTGCTGACATAAACCTTAGTTTACCGCTTGCCTGTAGATTCAAAAGCAGTGTGTGTACATTGCCTCAGGTGTTCTAATGTTGACGAGCTGATAAGGTTACGCAGCTTGTGCTTGCACTAACTGAGATAAGGCACCACGAATCACCTCTGAGTGAGGCATTAAGAAACCCTCGAGAACGTCTTCTTCTGGCATAACAAGGTCGAGATGACGCCAGACAATTCGGTCAACATCAATATAAGCACCTGCAAAGCGTAGCGATTTTAAGATGCTGTAGGGTTCAATATCTCTTGC